>NZ_SZWV01000118.1:71401-79267 GCF_005280945.1 Citrobacter sp. wls718 | reverse complement strand
CTGCTTATTCGCACCTTCCCTAGTCAATTTATTTATCAATTCGTGTCAAATAAATTGAATATGTACCCAAAAGAGTAATTATGGAGAAAGTATGAAGAAAAGTTTTTTTCGAAAAAATTAAAATGCCGGTCAGAAAATAATAACACTGAAATTTTATTTGGAAAAGCCGGGCCATTTATTTGACCCGGCTTTTTACTACATACGATAGCCGAGCGAAACGGTCGTACGACGATCGGTATGTTCCGGTGCCGTAGCCGGTGGTTCTGAGTTCCAGGTGACGTTATAAGCCACTTTCAAACCGAAGTGTTCGTTGATAGCCACATTTAACGCTGTTTCAGAGTTAAGCGTCGTATCTTCAGCACCAAACACCGACACCCCTTGTGTGAATTTGGTGGTGTCCGTCATTTGCCACGCATAAGCGCCTGACGCATAACCCAGCGGCTGCGTTTCGGTTGTGCCATCGGTGTGTTCGTCATAGCGTACGCCTGGACCGAATTCGAAACGGAAGCTGTGTACCGGCCCATTAAGGAACTGACGACCATAACCTGCAGTCAGTACGTCACGCTCGTGATAGCCGTTGTAGCGGTCGGTCAACCAACTGGCCTGTCCGAACAGGTAATCATAATCCGTCATATTAAAACGACTACGACCACCTACGGCGTATTTCTCCGAAGAGCGTTCATCATTCGACGAGGTATTGCTGGCATTGCCCCACAGAGACCACGCCGTGGTTTCACCGTACCAGGTCATGGTGGTATCTGCGGTTAAAGAAGAACTTTTTGTGTTGCCTGACTGGGCGAGGTATCCCGCGTTCAGGTTACCTTCAAAGGGTTTTTTCGCGCTGGAGGGGTCATCCATGACAGTAAAAACGGAATCATCGGCGGCGGCATGCATTGACGCAAACACGCCCCCCATCAGCACGAGTGCTGCGGGTACTGTCTTCAAAAGCTTCATTTATAAAGAGTCCGTACAACAAAAAAAGAGACCATTACGGTCTCGGAAACTTTCATAGGGATCAATGACAAAAGCCCCTTGAAAGGTAACAAATTATAAAAAGACTCGAATAACATAGCAATAATTTCTTATTTCATTTTTTGAATAAGAGCGTTCTTAAACCGTAATTTTATTTATATATCTTTGCCGAGATAATTTTAAATAAAGATGCGATAAATCATGTTGTTAATTACTTCACTTTCGTCACATTAAGTGCCAGACTGAGGACAGCCTAACAGGAGGTAAAGATGGTACGTATCTATACGTTAACACTTGCGCCCTCTCTCGATAGCGCAACAATCACCCCGCAAATCTATCCCGAAGGTAAACTTCGCTGCACCTCGCCGGTTTTTGAACCCGGTGGTGGTGGTATTAACGTGGCCCGCGCCATTGCTCATCTTGGCGGAAACGCAACGGCTATCTTTCCGGCTGGCGGCGCTACCGGGGAACACCTGGTATCATTGCTTGCCGATGAAAATGTCCCGGTCGCCACCATAGAGACCAAAGACTGGACCCGGCAAAATCTTCACGTCCACGTAGAATCCAGCGGCGAGCAGTATCGATTTGTTATGCCTGGGGCAACACTTACCGATGACGAGTTCCACCAGCTTCAGGATCAGGTGCTGGAAATTGAGTCCGGCGCGCTGCTGGTGATAAGCGGCAGCCTGCCACCCGGCGTGAAGCTTGAAAAACTCACCCAGCTTATTACTGCGGCACAAAAGCAGGGCATTCGCTGCATTGTTGATAGCTCAGGTGAGGCACTGACTGCCGCATTAACGCTCGGCAATATCGAACTGGTCAAACCCAACCTCAAAGAACTCAGCGCATTGGTTAACCGCGAACTCACACAACCTGATGACGTCCGTAAGGCCGCAGAGGAAATTGTGCACAGCGGTAAAGCGCAACGTGTTGTCGTTTCGTTGGGACCGCAAGGGGCACTGGGCGTTGACGGTGAAACCTGCGTACAGGTGGTACCCCCGCCGGTTAAGAGCCAAAGTACCGTTGGCGCGGGTGACAGTATGGTCGGCGCAATGACGCTGAAACTGGCACAGAATGCGCCATTTGACGATATTGTTCGTTTTGGCGTAGCGGCAGGTAGCGCGGCAACCCTCAATCAGGGTACCCGTTTATGCTCGCAGGACGATACGCAGAAAATATACGCATACCTTTCGCGGTAATGCCCTTCCCCCTCATCATCAGGGGGATTTACCGACAAAACTGTCGACATACGTGTTATGCGTCTATGCTGAAAAATCACGTGATAACAAAGCAGTGGATCACGTGAACCCAGAACTGCAGCGCTCTGGCAAGGAGTGAAATAGCAACAAACATTACGTGCTTTTTCAGCGATAACGCGTCCACGGTGTGCGTTGGTTCGTGTTTTTTTACCGCATTATTGCGCTAACCTTATGATCTGGCAGACAACATGGGGAGAGACATCATGTGGCAGGCTATCAGTCGTCTTTTAAGCGAGCAACTCGGTGAAGGCGAAATCGAGCTGCGTAATGAACTGCCCGGCGGTGAGATCCACGCCGCATGGCATTTACGCTATGCGGGGCGCGATTTTTTCGTCAAATGCGATGAAAGGGAGCTATTAACCGGCTTTACGGCAGAAGCCGACCAGCTGGAACTGCTTTCCCGCAGCAATACCGTTTCAGTCCCCAAGGTCTGGGCGGTCGGTGCAGACAGAGACTACAGCTTTTTGGTGATGGATTTCCTCCCTCCCCGTCCACTGGATGCCCACAACGCCTTTATTCTCGGACAACAGCTCGCGCATCTTCATGAATGGAGCGATCAGCCGCAGTTTGGCCTCGACTTTGATAATGCACTCTCTACCACGCCACAACCCAATACGTGGCAGCGTCGCTGGTCTACCTTTTTTGCAGAACAGCGGATTGGCTGGCAACTGGAGCTTGCCGCCGAAAAAGGGATCGCATTTGGCAATATTGACGCCATTGTTGACCATGTTCAGCAGCGTTTGTCATCACACCAGCCACAGCCTTCACTACTGCATGGCGATTTGTGGTCGGGGAACTGCGCCCTTGGCCCTCATGGTCCCTACATCTTTGACCCCGCCTGCTATTGGGGCGACAGAGAGTGCGACCTGGCAATGCTGCCATTACATAGCGATCAGCCACCGCAAATTTATGACGGCTATCAGTCGGTTTCCCCCCTGCCGCTGGATTTTCTCGACAGGCAGCCTGTCTATCAGCTTTATACGCTGCTGAATCGGGCGATTCTGTTCGGCGGGCAACATCTGGTGGTAGCGCAGAAAGCGATGGACAGGATACTGGCGGCTTAACAGATATATAGCGGAAGTTCTTTGCTAATCAGGCCCGCAGCTTTCGCGTGGGCCTGATAGTGACGCGCTTACAAAAAACCTAGTAGCGAAAAAAAGAAATAGCCAATCACGATGACGATAACCGGCAAAATATAGAGCGGGAATATTTGTAAGAAAATCGTATGATGCGGCACGACAATACGCGACTCAATCTGCTCTCGCGATAACCCTTCACTGCCCTTCGCCTGCTCCAGAATCAGCTGATCTTCAACGCCTTCACGTAAAAAACGAGCCTGACGGCTCATGCGAGCACCCGAATCCTGCATCGCCAGCCCGATAAAAATAAGAATAAAAATCAGCCAGAAAACCAGATTCAGTCCGCTTTGAAAATCAGGTGTCGGTGAGTTATACCAAAACAGGTTAAGAAAGGGAGTGTTTACCCGCATCATGTCAATCATCACGTGGGCAAAGTCGAGCATCACCGCGTTAATCCCCTCCTGCTTTTCACTGTGCGCATACATAAACTTCAGTACTGAAACCAGCGTTGAAATCAGCGCCGGGATGAAAATCACCCATCCCACCAGCCTTTTCAAGACAGCAATGCGTCCAGCTTGTTGATACGTCATGAGTTCCCCTTGATTAAGACGTGTCATTTTGGCCTAAGTTTACCCGTTGATAACCATTTTCGCCTGATCTTTAAAGGCGGTATAATCGAGGATTAGCCATAATGAACGCTGAGAGCCGGTTCACCCAGGCTCTTAATCCCTGCTGTTTCATGTTTAAAGGAGAGGTTGTGATGTCAACCCCGCGTCAAATTCTTGCTGCAATTTTCGATATGGATGGATTACTGGTCGACTCTGAACCCCTTTGGGATCAGGCTGAACTGGATGTGATCGCAAGTTTAGGCGTAGATATCACTCGCCGCCATGAACTGCCCGATACGCTGGGGCTGCGTATCGATATGGTTGTAGATCTGTGGTTCGCCCAGCAACCGTGGAGCGGCCCATCTCGCCAGGAGGTCACCGATCGCATTATCACCCGGGCTATCGCCCTGGTTGAAGAGACAAAACCACTGCTGCCTGGCGTACGTGAAGCCGTCGCGCTGTGCAAATCCCAGGGCTTACGAGTGGGTCTGGCATCGGCCTCCCCGCTGCACATGCTGGAAAAAGTGCTGACGATGTTTGATCTTCGCGACAGCTTCGACGCACTGGCCTCGGCAGAGAAATTGCCCTACAGCAAACCGCATCCTCAGGTCTACCTCGACTGCGCGGCAAAATTGGGTGTGGAGCCCTTATCTTGCGTAGCGCTGGAAGATTCTGTCAACGGCATGATTGCATCAAAAGCAGCACGCATGCGCGCGATCGTCGTACCTGCACATGAGAACCAGGACGATGCCCGCTTTGTTCTTGCTGACGTTAAATTGACCTCGCTGGCCGATCTCACCGTCACGCATCTACGCGGATAATTCCCTGATGGGCAATGGTTGCATTGCCCGTTTTGCCAGACCAGTCATATTTTTGAAACGTTGTTTCACTTTTCATTGTATTTCCTGCCAGCCTCTCCTATTCTTTCACTCACAGCATGCGTTAAAACCATTTGATAGCCGGGGTGAATATGATTTTGGATGCTTTTCGTCTTGAAGGTAAAGTAGCAATCGTCACCGGATGTGATACCGGGCTTGGGCAAGGTATGGCGGTTGCGCTGGCGGAGGCCGGCTGCGACGTGGTCGGCGTCAATCGTAAAATTCCTGTGCAAACCGCTGAGAAAATCCATGCACTCGGGCGACGCTTTCTGACTATCCAGGCCGACCTCAGCCAGCAGGACTCGCTGAACGATATCGTGATGCAAACGGTCTCCACCTTTGGTCGGATCGATATTCTGGTCAATAACGCGGGGACCATTCGCCGTGAGGACGCCCTGAACTTTAGTGAGCAAGACTGGGATGATGTGATGAACCTGAATCTCAAATCCGTTTTCTTTTTGTCACAGGCCGTCGCCAGACAATTCCTGACCCAGGGTCAGGGCGGAAAAATCATCAACATTGCGTCAATGCTCTCCTTCCAGGGCGGTATCCGCGTACCTTCCTACACCGCTTCAAAAAGCGGCGTGCTGGGCATAACCCGCCTGCTGGCCAATGAATGGGCCGCACAGGGTATTAACGTCAATGCCATTGCGCCGGGCTACATGGCGACCAACAATACGCAGCAACTGCGGGACGATGCTGACCGTAATCAGGAGATTGTCGACCGTATTCCGGCCGGACGCTGGGGAACGCCTGACGACCTGAAAGGCCCGGCGGTATTCCTTGCCAGCCGCGCCTCTGACTACATTAATGGTTATACATTGGCCGTCGACGGTGGCTGGCTGGCACGTTAATCGCCTATTTGTGACAAAGGGTTACAACGTCACCTCTTTCGCCTACTGTATAAAACCCCTATACTGTATGAATTGACAGTTTATTGGGTTTTATCATGACGGCGGAAGGCCACCTTCTTTTCTCTATTGCCTGTGCGGTATTTGCCAAGAATGCCGAACTGACGCCCGTTCTCGCGCAGGGTGACTGGTGGCATATTGTTCCTTCAGCTATCTTGACCTGCCTGCTGCCCGATATCGATCATCCCAAATCGTTGCTGGGGCAGCGTCTGAAGTGGGTCTCAAAGCCCATAGCCCGGGCATTTGGTCATCGCGGGTTTACGCATAGCCTGCTGGCGGTGTTTGCCTTGCTGGCGACGTTCTATTTGAAAGTACCCGAGACCTGGATAATCCCGGCGGATGCGTTACAGGGGATGGTGCTCGGCTACCTTAGTCATATTCTGGCCGATATGCTGACCCCAGCCGGCGTTCCTCTGCTGTGGCCCTGCCGCTGGCGCTTTCGCCTGCCGATCCTCGTACCGCAAAAAGGCAACCAGCTGGAGCGTTTTTTATGCATGGCGCTGTTTGCCTGGGCTATCTGGATGCCACAAACTTTGCCTGAAAACAGTGCAGTACGCTGGTCATCGCAGATGATTAATACGCTACAAATGCAGTTTAATCGTTTTATAAAACACCAGGCTGATTAAGAAATCGGCCAAAATGTCATTTTTGGCATAAACAATTCCATTTGAATATAAGAGGCAAGTCACAGTTCTGCTAATCTTGCGCCAACAGAATCACTGTAGTTCGGTGATACATAAAAAAAGATCAGGAGAACGGGGATGAACTTTCCATTAATCGCGAACATTATCGTGTTCGTTGTACTGCTGTTCGTGCTGGCGCAAGCCCGTCACAAACAGTGGAGTCTGGCCAAAAAAGTACTGGTTGGTCTGGTTATGGGCGTGGTATTTGGCCTTGCCCTGCATACGATTTACGGCTCAGACAGCCAGGTACTGAAAGATTCTGTACAGTGGTTCAACATTGTCGGCAACGGCTATGTTCAACTTCTGCAAATGATCGTCATGCCGCTGGTATTTGCCTCTATCCTCAGCGCCGTTGCGCGTCTGCACAATGCCTCTCAGCTGGGGAAAATCAGCTTCCTGACCATCGGGACGTTGCTGTTTACAACACTTATCGCCGCGTTAGTTGGGGTACTGGTCACTAACCTGTTCGGCCTGACGGCGGATGGACTGGTACAGGGTGGTGCTGAAACCGCCCGTCTGAACGCCATCGAAACCAACTACGTGGGTAAAGTTGCCGACCTGAGCGTGCCGCAACTGGTGCTGTCGTTCATCCCGAAAAACCCGTTTGCCGATCTCACTGGCGCTAACCCAACCTCCATTATCAGCGTTGTTATCTTCGCCGCATTCCTTGGTGTCGCGGCCCTGAAACTGCTGAAAGATGATGCCCCGAAAGGCGAACGCGTATTAACCGCTATTGATACCCTGCAAAGCTGGGTGATGAAGCTGGTTCGTCTGGTGATGCAGCTGACGCCGTACGGTGTTCTGGCGTTGATGACCAAAGTGGTTGCCGGCTCCAACCTGCAGGACATTATTAAGCTGGGCAGCTTCGTGGTGGCTTCGTACCTCGGTCTGGGCATCATGTTCGTGGTACACGGTATTCTGCTGGGTATTAACGGCGTGAGCCCGCTGAAGTACTTCCGTAAAGTCTGGCCGGTACTGACGTTTGCCTTCACCAGCCGCTCCAGCGCTGCGTCTATTCCGCTGAATGTGGAAGCGCAAACCCGTCGTCTGGGTGTGCCTGAGTCGATTGCCAGCTTTGCCGCCTCTTTTGGCGCCACGATTGGTCAAAACGGTTGTGCGGGGCTGTACCCGGCAATGCTGGCAGTGATGGTTGCGCCGACTGTGGGGATTAACCCGCTCGACCCAATGTGGATTGCAACGCTGGTCGGTATTGTGACCGTTAGCTCCGCCGGAGTCGCGGGTGTGGGTGGGGGTGCAACGTTTGCCGCACTGATCGTGCTGCCGGCGATGGGCCTGCCGGTTACGCTGGTCGCTCTACTGATCTCCGTAGAACCGCTGATCGATATGGGTCGTACTGCGTTGAACGTCAGTGGCTCCATGACTGCCGGTACGCTCACCAGTCAGTGGCTGAAGCAAACCGACAAAACGATTCTGGACAGTGACGATAACGCCGAACTGGCACACCGTTAAACCGGT
>NZ_SZWV01000118.1:9344-71357 GCF_005280945.1 Citrobacter sp. wls718 | reverse complement strand
ATCATGCTCCGGCGGTTTTTTTATATCCCATTAATCGCTCAGTTCGTTTTCCTGACGGACCTGGTTTGCCCAGCGTTGCGCCGACTCCGGAACCGTAAACGCAGGCGAACGTTGAAACGCCTCTCCTATTAAGACAAAAGCGACATATTTTCCGCGCAGTATCCATACGTCACGAAACGCATCCATTTTTATCGCATGCTCTGGTGGCGCGGGCTCCACACGCGGAACGTAGCTGATAACCTTGCGATTTTGTTGGCGAAGAGGTTTCATAATCAGTTGCTTCACTAAAGACAAATTCTAAAAATCAGAAAAACGCTATCTTAGCCGATTTTGCGCCCTGACGTCCTGCCTTGCGTGCGCTGTTTGCCTTGTTCATTACAGTATTCCCCTTCAACGGATCCCGGCTCACCTGGATGCGTGGTCTATAGTTAATGTTTTTGACAGCAACAACGACCCTTTCAGCAATGAAAACAGGAGACGAGTTCATGTCGCAGAATGACAAGCATCCACTCAATCACCCGGCACCGGTTCATGATGCCAGCGAATCCAGACCAGGGCTAGATTCCCTGGCCCCCGCAGACGGCTCGCACAAACCCGACGCCAAACCCACACCGCCGGGCATGCAGCCCACTGCCCCTGGTAGTGCAAAGGCCCCCGACACCGTTAATGACAAACTCAACTCACTGGAGCCTTTTCGTAAAGGCAGTGAAGATTTTGCCCTGACCACCAATCAGGGTGTCCGCATTGCAGACGATCAAAACTCATTACGCGCCGGAAACCGTGGGCCGACGCTGCTCGAGGATTTTATCCTGCGTGAGAAGATTACCCATTTTGATCATGAACGCATTCCGGAACGAATCGTTCATGCTCGTGGCTCCGCCGCGCATGGTTACTTTCAGTCCTATGCCGATTTAAGTGCCGTCACCAAAGCCGACTTCCTGTGCGAGGCAAATAAGATAACCCCGGTTTTTGTGCGTTTCTCCACCGTCCAGGGCGGCGCCGGTTCAGCAGACACGGTCCGGGATATTCGCGGATTTGCCACAAAGTTTTATACCGAAGAGGGGATATTTGACCTGGTAGGAAATAATACACCGGTGTTTTTTATCCAGGACGCCCATAAATTCCCGGACTTCGTCCACGCGGTTAAACCAGAGCCACACTGGGCTATTCCACAGGGACAAAGCGCGCATGATACCTTCTGGGATTACGTCTCTTTACAGCCAGAAACACTGCATAACGTGATGTGGGCCATGTCAGACCGTGGGATCCCTCGCAGCTATCGCACGATGGAAGGCTTTGGCATCCACACGTTTCGACTGATTAACGCGCAAGGTAAAGCCACCTTTGTACGCTTCCACTGGAAACCCCTGGCAGGCAAAGCCTCTCTGGTTTGGGATGAAGCGCAAAAACTTACCGGTCGAGACCCTGACTTCCACCGTCGCGATCTGTGGGAGGCCATCGAAGCCGGTGATTACCCGGAATATGAGTTGGGACTGCAACTGATTGCGGAAGAGGACGAGTTTAAATTCGATTTTGATCTGCTCGACCCAACAAAGTTGATCCCCGAGGAATTGGTTCCGGTTCAGCGCGTCGGAAAAATGGTGCTTAACCGTAACCCGGATAATTTCTTCGCCGAAAACGAGCAGGTAGCATTTCATCCAGGACACATCGTCCCCGGTATTGATTTCACCAACGATCCGCTGCTACAGGGCCGACTGTTTTCATATACCGACACGCAGATCAGCCGTCTGGGCGGACCTAACTTTCATGAAATTCCGATTAACCGCCCGACCTGCCCGTATCACAATTTCCAGCGCGACGGCATGCATCGCATGGATATTGATACCAACCCGGCCAACTACGAACCAAACTCGATCAATGATAACTGGCCGCGCGAAACGCCACCTGGCCCTAAACGCGGGGGATTTGAATCGTATCAGGAACGTATTGAAGGCAGTAAGATCCGTGAAAGAAGCTCCTCTTTCGGCGAATACTATGCGCACCCTCGCCTGTTCTGGCTAAGTCAGACGCCTATTGAGCAGCAGCATATTGTTGGCGGATTCAGTTTTGAACTGAGCAAAGTCACCCGCCCGTATATCCGCGAGAGAGTGGTTGAACAACTGGCGCACATTGATACCACCCTTGCACAATCTGTTGCCGACAACCTCGGTTTTGAACTAACCGACGAACAGCAGAAAATCGCCCCACCTGCGGACGTCAACGGGTTAACTGAAGCCCCATCACTCAGTTTGTACGCAGGGGCACAAGGCGATATCAAAGGCCGGATAGTGGCCATTTTGCTGAATGACGAGGTCAAATCGGCCGATATGCTCACCATCATGCAAGCTCTCCAGTCCCGCGGTGTGCATGCAAAATTGCTCTATTCGCGGATGGGGAACGTGGTTGCCGACGATGGCTCGGTGCTGAACATCGCCGGTACATTTGCCGGTTCGCCATCACTGACCGTGGATGCGGTCATTGTGCCTTGCGGCAATATTGCGGATATCGACATGCGCGGCGATACCCGTTACTACTTACTGGAAGCATACAAACATTTGAAACCCATTGCGCTGGCAGGCGATGCGCGTCAGTTGAAAGCCGTGCTGAAGGTTAGCAATCAGGGTGAAGAAGGGATTGTTGAAGCGGACAGCGTAGATGCGCAGTTTATGGATACCTTGCTGGCGCTCATGACCGCGCACCGTGTCTGGTCTCGCAGCGGAAAAGTCGACGCCATTCCGGCCTAAAAAAAGCGGCGCATTGACGCGCCGCAAACTCAGGAATTACACGTTCAGAAAACTGCCGAGACGATAACCGCGCTCCGCAATAGCATATTTCAATACCGGAGACGTCAGCACATCAAGTTCAGTTAAGCGGGGGTAACAGTAGGCGCTTTGTCGAATGATGTTATCGACAAAGGCCGGGTGACACATCACTTCCAGCGAGGACTCGCCCCTGTCTGCAGAGGCGTCTAGCACCTGCAAAAACAGCTCTTCGGAAATCGCCTCGCCGTAAAACTCGCTGCTAAATCCCTGCGACGTGCGCAACGTAATCGGTAAATCAGAGGCCTCAAATACTGCCTGGCGGTCGATGCGTAGCGCAATACCGTGCTGGGCCGCAAACTTGGCCACTACAGGGAAAATCTGCGGGAACATATGCACATGGTGATGGCTATCCAGATGCGTCGGCTCCCGGCCGAACAGGTCGATGAAACGCTGATACTGTGCGGTCAGCTCGTGCGAAATTTCATCCAGCGGCAAGGTGTCCTCCTCGGCCATCTGCCAGATCCATTTCCCCAGCAGTCCGTCGCGGGTCAGCCCTGGCATTGCCGTCAGCGGTTTCCCCAGCGTCAGCACAAAGTGCATGCCAACAGCCAGTTCAGGAAGCTCACGACTCAACTGTACCGCATGGTCAATGGCCTCGCCGTTGACCAGCGCCGTTGTCGAGGTGACAACACCATGGCGACAAGCGTCAATAATGCCGTAGTTTTGCCCTTTGCTCAGGCCAAAATCATCCGCATTCACAATCAGTACGCGTTCCATAGCCGACCTCTATCAGTGTTGTTCGCTTTTGAGCGTCTCGATGCACCCGGCAAAGTTTGGCAGCCATTTTTCATGGGCAAGGATCAGTTCCCGCGCCAGAATTTCGGCATCACGGTCAGAATGCACCAGTGGGCTCAGATTTAACGCCAGCAGCACATCATTAAATTCACCGCTCAGTGCCGCATTACTCGCCGCCACCTCAAAACCTTTAATGGTATAGATAAGGCCAAGCACTTTCTCATCAAAATGCGTGATCCGTGGATGCGGGGTCGCACCATTGCGCCCCAGCGTACAGGTCATCTCAACCGCCCAGTCCGCAGGAATGTTGTCTACATGACCATGGTGAGGAATGTTGACATAGTGCTCGGTCTGCTTGTCATTGTAGATGGCGTTGATCACCTCACACGCCGCATCGGAGTAATACGCCCCACCGCGCTGCTCAAGCTCCTTCGGTTTCACATTCAGTTCAGGATTTTTATACAGCTCAAAAAGTTGTTTCTCAACTTTTTGCACAACCTGCGCGCGTGCACCGCCCTTATAGTATTCACCCATTTCAATCGCCAGCATCTCTTTTGGCTTGAAATAGTAAAGCAAATACGAACATGGCAGCAGTTTCAGCGAGCGAATCAATCCTTCGCTAAACGGCAGGTCGAAAATGTTCTTCACGGTAGACGCTTTTAACTGCCCCGAGGCCACGCCGTCGAGCAGTTCGTCAAAACGTGACTCGCCGTTGACCAGCACATCTTTAATAAACACCATATGGTTCAGGCCAAACAGATCGATAGATAAATCATCGCTCTTTTTTAACGCCAACACGTCGGTAATAAACATTTTCATGCCGATCGGAATATTGCATACCCCGATGAATTTCTTAAAATTTGTATGGCGATAGACGGCTTCAGTGACCATTCCGGCCGGGTTAGTAAAGTTAATCACCCACGCATTCGGGCACAGTTCTTCGACATCTTTCACGATGTCAAAAATAACCGGAATAGTCCGCAAACCTTTAAACAGGCCGCCCGCGCCGTTTGTCTCCTGTCCCAGATAACCGTGGCTCAGCGGGATTCGCTCGTCCTGCTCACGGGCTTTAAGTTGTCCAACGCGCAGCTGCGTGGTCACAAAGTCAGCGTCTTTCAGCGCTTCGCGACGATCCAGTGTTTTATACAACTTCATCGGCACGCCGGCTTTGTCGATCATGCGTTGGCACAGGTCGAAAATAATATCCAGCTTCTCTTTACCGCCGTCGACATCAACCAACCACAATTCAGACACCGGTAATTCATGATAACGCTTAATAAAGCCTTCAAGTAATTCAGGGGTGTAGCTGCTCCCGCCACCAATAGTGACGACTTTTAATTTCTGGCTCATACTTTCTCCCTTCAGTGTCAAAACACTGACGTGTATTATGCTCAACCCGTTTGTCAGATATAGCGTGGCTGTCCCGACGCTATTTTGGGCAAGCTATAAAAATGGGTTATTGGCAAATAATAGCTACTGATTAAACTCAGTTAACTTCTTTCGGTAGCTATTGGGCGTAAACGACGTCAGTTTTTTAAACGTTTTAATAAACAGGCTTGGGCTGCTGTAACCAGACTCATAAGCAATATCCGTGACCGAATAGTTGGTCATTTCCAGCTGTTTTTTAGCAAAGTTAATGCGGATTTCATTAATAATTTGCATCGGTGTTTTACTGTAATAACGCTGGGTGGCACGAGTCAGATATTCCTGAGATTTTGCCGACAGCTGGACCATGTTTTCCAGCGCATTCTCGCTAAACTGACGTTTGTCGTGCATCGTTTCCACGGTCGCTTTCAGCCATTGTGGAATGTCATCCAACACTTGTTCTTCACGGTGATGCCGGAGTCGATTAATAATGTAGAAGGTGACCACTTCGACAAATTCATCCAGCCCGCTCTCGCGAAAGTTCAGTGATGCAATGACCGTTTCGATATAGGTGAGAAAGGAGTTATTCGCCCGATACACCTGCGATGCAACAAAACAAAACGGCAATAAAGGATGATAGTGCTGTTCAAAAAAACGCTTACTGATACCGACGTTAAGGATCCGCGTGGCGCCGAAATCATAGAAACTTTGGTGATGCGATCCCAGGGGGATAAAAACAAAGTCACCACGTTCCAGCAGCACACGTTTACCGTTGATTTCCTGATAATAGCGACCGGTTAATACCAGCGTAAATTCATAGTAATCGTGCTGATGCAGTCCACTGATACTTTCAGTTTTGTTATAGATAAACACATGGAAATTTTTGCCATTAAACAACTGCTGCTCGTAAACGGTTTTGATTTCCGGTGCGTTAATCTGTAATTGCATCATGCACTCCTCGCTATTTCAGCTTCTCGTGAAGCTCAATCAGTTCCGTCACCAGCTCGCGTGCCAGCATCGACGTCATCAGGTGATCCTGTGCGTGAACCAGAACCAGGCTCACTTTCATTTTACCTTCGCCCTGATCGCCTTCAATCAGTTTCGTTTGTACGAGGTGCGCTTCGTTCAGCGCCATACGAGACTGTTCCATCATGGCCTTCGCCGCCTCAAAATCGCCCTGTTTGGCCATCTTGAGTGCGCCATAGGCCAGGCTACGCGCCTGCCCCGAATTGATGATAAGCCCCATCACCACTTCTTCAAGCTCTTCAGCTTCTGACGATGTATCCACGATATTTTCGATATCCAACATACTCTTTTCCTCTGGTCCAGTCCGGCATGACCGAGAGGCCATGCCGGATTAAATTTAGAATTTCAATGCGTTAGCGATATCTTCTTCGCTTTCTTCTTTATCAATGACGTTCTGCGCTTTGTTGGCGACGACGACGAATGGCAGATACACCAGCGTGGCGACCCCAAGGTTGAACAGTGCCACCAGCAGAGCCGCAACGCTACCGTTGGTGTTAAAGAACGCGCCTAACCCGGTTGGCATCGTCCACGGCGCAATATTGGTAATCGGTGGAATAATGCCAGTGTAGTAGGCTGCCAGCATAATCGCGGCCAGAATCGGTTGAACCAGAATGAACGGGATGAACATAACCGGGTTCATGATAATTGGCAGACCGAACAGAATCGGTTCGTTAATCTGGAAGATACCTGACGGCAGGGCCAGTTTCGCCACCTGACGATAATCCGGACGACGAGATGCCAGGAAGATAGCAATAATCAGCCCCAGGGTTGCGCCGCTACCGCCGAGGAAGATATAGGAGTCCAGCATCGGTTTTGCCCAGACGTGGAACGTCTTACCGGCTTCCAATGCTGCGTCTACAGAACCAAACTGTTGATAGATAGCGATGTTTTCCAGTGCCCAAGGCGTCATGATACCGCTGTCCAGCGCGGTCAGCGCCAGCGAACCGTGAATACCAAAGAACCACAGCAGCGGAACAAAAATCACGTAAGCCCAGCCCACTACGCTGCCCAGCGACGCCAGCGGGGTCGAAATAGAATCCATGATGATCTGGTGGAAGTTGGTGCCCCAGATTGCCAGTGCCCAGCCAATGATCCCCATAATGGAGAGAATGATAAATCCAGGAATCAGTGCTGAGAAGGAGCGCGAGACCGAGGCAGGAACACTATCGGGTAATCTGATAACCCAATTACGACGGACCACAAAGGTGAACATTTCTGCGACCACAAGACCGATAATAATACCGGAAATAATGTTCGCACCACCCAACCAGTTAGCACCAACGGCATAGGCTTCACCCACACTATAAGGCGTGACGGTCATAAAGGCTGCGACGGAGAGCAAACCTGCGGCCAGAGAGTCAACTTTGCGTTCATCGGCCATCGCCATGCCGATAAAGAAAGGCGCCATCAATGACATGATACCCAGCGTACCGTTATAAACGTTCCCACCGATACCTTTTAAGCTATTGAGATTCTCAATAGTCGAAGCATCAAGTCGGATACCCATTGAATAAAAAAACGACCCCTCCCCAAAGCTCAGGAAAACGTTATTGATTAATACAAACATGGCCCCTGCGAGGGTTAACGGCATTAAACGAATAAAACCGTTTTTGATTGCATTAACGTGTGGCTGCTTTCCAATTTTTACAGCAAAAGGAAGGAGTACCTTTTCAAGTGAAGCAATAGCGTTACTCATAGAAAAATACCCTTAAATACCGCAATATAATATTGCGGTGAATGTTAATGAAATAACTCTTTGACGGGAAATTTAAAAAATATAATTAATTTGCTGCGGCTTTTTTAATTGCTGCAACTGCAGCCTTAAGCACGCCTAAACCATCGACTTTGCCATATAACAGCGAGTCAATCACTTCTACAGGCTTGTTAGGTAACAAACGCTGAATTTCGGGTAACATATAAGCAATT
This sequence comes from Citrobacter sp. wls718, assembly GCF_005280945.1. Taxonomy (NCBI): domain Bacteria; kingdom Pseudomonadati; phylum Pseudomonadota; class Gammaproteobacteria; order Enterobacterales; family Enterobacteriaceae; genus Citrobacter; species Citrobacter sp. wls718. Next base: position 63,483 of record NZ_SZWV01000118.1, on the reverse strand, counting down.
TGCGGGCCTAATAACACGACGTCAGCAACAGGACCTTTTTCCCCAGCCAGCGTTTCAGGGAATGCTTCAATAATAACCGGCACTTCGTATTTTTCAGCCTGCGCACGCATCTTCGAAACTAACAAGGAAGTCGACATGCCCGCAGAACAAAACAGATAAATGTGTTTCTTTTCCATAAAAACGATCCTCATATGCGATTATCTGTCATCCAGACACTCCGCAAGCCATAACCTGCATCCATGCTCTGGGTAACTTGCGTCAGCTAAATTACTTTTTTAGGTGGCTGAAATGAGTATACGGGATTGCACCAGAGGATGGTATTTCCTTGACCAACTAAATTGTCTCTCATTGACCTGGCGTTATGACACCCCTCACATTTCAGGCAAATAATTCGCGACATTAAATAAGATCGTACGGCACAAAAAAACCGGCGCAATGGCCGGTTCCGTTGAGTGCTCAGGCATTAAGCAGTCGTTACTGCTTCGCCGCCTGCGGATCGGTGTCGTACTCGGCACAGGTCTGATAACCAGAATTAACCACGTGTCCTGTATCATCCAAAGCTACAAAATAGGTCTCTGCTTTACCATCTCGTTGACCCAGGATGTAGGTCTGACACGTCCCGCGAGCATGCACCATTGTCACTTCAGAAGACGGCTTGCCGGCAATCTGCGCAACCTGCGCCCGGCTCATCCCTTTCTTCACATCTTTCACCACGGGCTGAACAAATTGGTCTTTTGTACGATCGTAGGCCGTACACCCCGCCAGCATAGTCAATACCGCCGCTGCACCCAGAATTCCTGTTAGATTCTTGTTCATTTTCTCGTCCTCTTGTTTTTCAGCGTGTTATATAAGCCTGGAGCACAACAACACATTTTTCAAGCTTACAGATGAGTCTCAGACCATTTCGGAAAAATCTACACCCTAAATAATTCGAGTTGCAGGAAGGTGGCAAGGGAGCGAATCCCCATGAGCTTACTAAAGTAAGTGACTGGGGAGAACGAGTGCAGCCGACGCACATGCAACTTAAAGTATGACGGGTATATTAAAACAAAATACTGCGATATCAGGCTGCATCCCTTGTCGTTTGGACGTCAACGCGTTAGCTTTAACCGATCATATTTTTTGTCATTATTTTTTTCGGAGGGGTTAGATGACTCTGCAGCAAGAGATAATCCAGGCACTTGGCGCACAGCCGCACATTAATGCAGAAGAGGAAATTCGCCGTAGCGTAGATTTTCTGAAATCCTATCTGAAAACCTATCCTTTCCTGAAATCACTGGTATTAGGGATTAGCGGCGGTCAGGATTCAACGCTCGCCGGAAAGTTATGCCAAATGGCCATTTCAGAGCTGCGCGACGAGACCGGGAACGACGCGCTGCAGTTTATTGCCGTGCGCCTCCCTTACGGTGTGCAGGCCGATGAACAGGACTGCCAGGACGCCATCACCTTCATTCAGCCGGATCGCGTGTTAACCGTCAATATCAAAGCTGCGGTGCTGGCCAGCGAACAGGCATTACGTGAAGCCGGTATTGAGCTGAGCGATTTTGTGCGCGGTAATGAAAAAGCCCGTGAACGTATGAAGGCACAGTACAGCATCGCCGGAATGACCAGCGGCGTAGTGGTAGGTACCGATCACGCTGCGGAAGCGATTACCGGCTTTTTCACCAAATATGGCGATGGCGGCACCGACATTAACCCACTATTCCGCCTCAACAAGCGTCAGGGGAAACAGCTGCTGGCCGCGCTAGGCTGTCCGGAGCACTTATATAAGAAAGCGCCTACCGCCGACCTCGAAGACGATCGCCCTTCTCTGCCCGATGAAGCCGCCTTAGGCGTAACGTACGACAACATTGATGATTATCTGGAAGGCAAAATTCTGGATGATGCTATCGCGAAGAAAATTGAAGGCTGGTATTTAAAGACGGAACACAAACGTCGCACGCCCATTACGGTGTTTGACGATTTCTGGAAAAAAGCGTAATCCACCTTCTTGCATAACGCCGGACAGCAACAAAGCTTCGTATGTCCGGCGTCAACAACTTCACACATGTTGCTTTTTTAATCAACAATCGCCTGCTACACTGGATGAATAACCAGCATCCGGAGTAAACAGTGGTACGCCGCCAATCAGCCCCTCGTATTACCTTTGAAGCAGCTGCAATTTATGAGTACCCCGAGCACCTGCGCCCCTTTTTACAAGCGCTTCCGGCCACGCCCGGTGTTTATCTGTTTCACGGCGAAAGTGACACCATGCCGCTTTATATCGGTAAAAGCATCAATGTTCGCAGCCGGGTGATGGCGCATCTACGCAACGCAGACGAAGCGGCCATGCTACATCAATCCCGACGTATTACCTGGATTTGCACGGCGGGTGAAATGGGTGCCCTGTTGCTGGAGGCACGACTAATTAAAGAGCAACAACCTTTATTCAATAAGCGCCTGCGCCGCACTCACCAACTCTGTGCTCTGCAATTAACCGATCAACGCCTCCAGGTTATCTACGCGCGCGATGTGGATTTTTCACAGACCCCGAATCTGTTTGGCCTGTTTGCACACCGGCGCGCGGCGCTGCAGGCATTACAGACGGTCGCCGACGAGCACCAGCTTTGCTACGGTTTGCTGGGACTGGAGCCGCTAAGTCGCGGTCGCGCCTGCTTTCGCTCAGCGCTTAAACGTTGCGCCGGAGCCTGCTGTGGGAAAGAAAGTCCCGAGGCGCATCATCTGCGTCTGATGGCGGCACTGGAAAGATTGCGTGTGCTCTGCTGGCCGTGGAGCAATGCGATTGCGCTAAAAGAAAGCCGCGCAGAAATGACCCAATATCACATTATCAATAACTGGCTATGGCTGGGCGCGGTTTCATCGCTGGATGAAGCCGCTACGCTGGCACGAATGCCCGCCGGCTTCGATCAAGATGGTTACAAAATTCTCTGCCGGCCGGTAATGTCCGGTCACTATGACATTATTGAACTGGATCCGGCGAATGCCCCGGCATCCAGTTAATCTCACTAAACAACAGCTTCCCTTCCGCTTTTAACAACCGCAGCGTGTGCTTGCCGTCGTGCCAGCATGCGCCCTGGTCCGCCGTCAGTAACTTATCGCCCAACTGCCAGGCTCCGCTTAACACAAACACCACACCGCCGCGCGAACCAAAGGTGGTAAACGTTCGATCCGCAACCCTGACTTTGGCCTGGCAGACATCACGACGGGTCATAATATTGAAATCCATCGACATCTGACCTTCTGTCAGTTTGGCTTTGACTACCTGATCGCCCGCAAAGGTAAACGGTTGATGCTGTTTCAGGGTATGGCTGAAGGGATTGGCGCCTTCCAGAGTCACTTCGCCTCCTTCCAGCAGGGTAATCACTCGCTCTACGCCCGGGAAAAGAGAAAACTCACCGTTCGCGGCAATGGACGCGATACTTGCCCGCCAGTGAAAATCGCGGGTCGCTGGCGGAAAACAACAAATCTCTCGCGTTTCACCCGCACCATTGCGCCAAAGATTAACCGGCATTTTGCGGATATCAAAGTATTCCATCATCCCTCCAGAAAGGCGCGGTACGTCAGCATGACGCTCCCTGGCCGCCATAAGTTCACTCTGCACATTTATTGTTATCGGCAGCAGAGTTGATTTGCCTTAGCGAGGATGAGGACGTTTTAAGAAAAAAGATTAACGCGCTGATCCAAGTAGAATTTTCGCAGGCTTCAGGAGAATAGCGTGTCGGTTGCAGGGTGCAATAGGCTGGAAAGAAAAAACCGCCGATCCTGCCCACCTCGTTAAACGTGTTGTGGACAAGACCGGCGGTCTTGAGTTTTGATTCGCGCCGTCCTGAGTAATGCCCAGACACAACGCGAATAATGTAGTGTAGACGCTAATCGGTTACTCAGCAGCCTCTGGCATTTTACCTTTCTGCGCCGCGCGTTCTGTCAGACGCTTCTCAAAATTGGCATTAAACTGTTTTTTCTGTTCCGGCGTCAGGATGTTGTAAATCTTGTTCTGGGTTTCCATATGCGCCAGCATATTAGCTTTGCGCTGTTCTTCCATCTTCGCAATCTGCGCTTCAGCTTTCGCTTTGTCGAAGCTGTCGCTGGCGATGATATCGTGCATTGCACGGCGTTCTTCCAGCGGCGGACGTTTCATCTGATCGCGCTGGCCTTTCATAATGTCGCGGATCTGCTGTTTCTGCGCATCAGTCAGATTCAGATCTTTAAACATCATGTCGTGGTGCGGGCCAAACTTGCCGTTATGGTGCATCATCGGTTTGGCATCAGCCGGAGCGGTAGTTGTGGTATCAGCGGCGTGTGCCAGATTTGCAGCGCCCAGCGCCAGAGTAGAGGCAACAAACAGAGCAGTCAGTTTACGCATAATTTCTATCCTTCCTTTCAGTTATTCTGACGACATTCTTACGATGCTTATCTCATCGGATGTCGTGTTGACGAGATTAACTTTACCGGTAGAAGCGTCAATTAATCAGAGCAACGGTAAAACAATGAAAGTATAAAAAACAAATTCTCATCAATTATGGAGAAAAAAAGAATTAATTGCGCAGAATTGAAATTAAATATTACAACAGGATGATTTTGAAAGGATTATGGAGAACTATACATGAAGCCTGATTATTAATAAAGCAACTCACCAGGAATAATCCGTAATAACGAAAGCGCACACAAAAAAATACCCCCCGGAGATAAACCCGAGGGAAAGATATTGATTATAACCTTTCCAGCATCAGCCCCGCGCGTAAACCACAGGCCACGTTTGGGTTGGGAAACAGCACATATTCAACATCATGAGTAACAACAAAACGCGCATCGCCGTCCTGCGCCAGCAATGTGCCCTCGTTAAAGGGGGTAAAATTCAGCGTCTGATTGTTCATATGAAGAATAAAATCGTCGCTGTGTCGCGTGATTTGCGACACCACGCGATAGCGCAGCGGCGTGGTTTGCGTGGATGATGCACGCTCACCCTGCAACAAAGCCGCCAACGCCTCCGCCGTGTGAGCAAACTGCGTCAAATCGTTTTGCCCGAACGCCAGAGCCTTACCCAGCTCCAGCGTACAGGCCAGCGCACCGAAATGCTCGCCACTGAAATGGGTAAATGTCCCGCCCGGTGTCTGATGGAAAACCAGCGCCTCCAGTCCCGCATCCCCCAGCCACGATAGAAACCCTTCGTCCCAGGGCACGTTGTGCTGCGGCAGTACGCCAAAGCGCAGATGATGCGAACCGCGAATGGCGGTGTGCAGATCCAGATGCCAGCGCACGGACTCCCTGGTGCGCGAATAAAACGCTTCCAGGCACAGCTCAAGTTCGCGGGCGCGCCGCGTTTCACCGCTCTCGACAAATATCTGCCAGCGCCCGCCAAACATACGGTTCATGTCGCTATGGCAATAGCGCTTCCCCTCCGCCAGCGCCTGCGGATTGCCCAGAATCACCAGCAACCGCCATGTAAGCGTCAACTCGCCACGAAAAAGCGCGGACAGCAGCGCATCCAGCATCTCAACCGGTGCCGTTTCATTGCCATGAATACCTGCAGAGATCACCAGCGAACGATCAACCTCGGCGACCGGCGTCAGCTCCAGCATCCCGTGCCCTGTCCACCGCCAGTTAAAACCATGAGCCTCACCGTGGGTGATACCCGGCGAGGTTCCCGCGAGGGTCAGGGCCAGAAAGTTATCCATAGATCGCCCGCTCCTGCTGGAAAGGATACACCGAGCCGAGATTGAGCAGTTGCGTCAGCGAATCCAGCGCTTCGCGCCCTTCACGTAACAGCTGGGGGTCAGCAAGATCTGCAGCGGTAAGCCGGTCCCGGTAGTAACGATCAACCCAGTTATTGAGCGTATTGAACAACGTGTCGTTCATCATTACCGCCGGATTCACCGCCTGCAGTTCCTGTGACGTTAACACCACTCTCAGTCGCAGGCATGCCGGACCGCCGCCGTTCGACATACTTTCACGCAGATCGAATACTCGCAGGTCGTCAAGCGGATTATCCGCGTCCAGTAGACCGTTCAGATAGCGCCACACGCCCGCGTGCTCCCGACACTCCTGTGGTAAAACCAGCATCATTGAGCCATCATCACGGCTCAACAACTGGCTGTTAAACAGATACGTTGCCACCGCATCCGCCACCGACACCTCTGCAGCAGGTACTTCCAGCGCCGTAAACCCATCAACCTGAGCGCGTAGCTGGCTCAACAGCGCCTGCTGTCGGACAAATGCCTGTTCATGGCAAAACAGCACCTGGCGATTCGATACCGCGATCACGTCGTTATGGAACACGCCACTATCGATAACGTCCGGGTTTTGCTGGGCAAAGATAAGTTGATGCGGATTAACCTGGTTCAGCCGCGCCACCGCTTCGCTGGCCTCACGCGATTGTCTGGCCGGGTAGCGCCTCGGCTGTGACACATTCCCCTCCTCGCGACCGTAAACAAACAGCTGCACGCCAGGTGCACCGTAATCTCCGCCAAGGCGATTGTGGTTGGCCGCCCCTTCATCACCCAGCAGAGCCACCTGAGGTAGCGCGCTGTGGACCGCAAAAGCATGCTCATCACGGAATATCGCCCGTAATAACGCTTCGGTAGTCGGCGCTTCCAGTGAACGGTGGAATTTGTTGTTCAGGTTCGCCACCGTCAGATGCACTTTCCCATCCAGTGAATCGGCCGAAGGACAGACCGTGGCCGCATTCGCCACCCACATCGGCGAGGCCGAGCTGGCGCTGGAAAGCCAGTGTGGCGCCTGACGCGCCACCTTTTCCAGGATCTGCTCATCGCTACCGCTGAAGCCGAGCTGACGCAGAACCGGAATATACGGACGTTCATGCGGCGGGATCACCGCCTGAGGAAACCCGGCATCTGCCAGCGCTTTCATCTTTAATAAGCCCTGCTTCGCCGCCAGACGGGGATTCGACACCTGAAAACGGTGCCGAGTCGAGGCCTCATTGCCAAACGACAGCCCCGCATAATGGTGGGTCAGTCCCACCAGCCCGTCGAAATTGACCTCACGCGCTTTCATCGCTTTTCTCCACGAGAAAAATCCAGACCTGGGCTCAGCGTCGTCGGCAATGTTAATGCCGGAGACTCCAGACTCGCCATTGGCCAGGCGCAGTAATCTGCGGCATACCACGCGCTGGCACGATGGTTTCCTGAAGCCCCCACTCCGCCAAACGGTGCCGTACTCGCCGCCCCGGTCAACGGTTTATTCCAGTTAACGATGCCCGCCCGCGCTTCCAGCAACAGCTGGTCAAACTGATTGCGATCCGGTGAGACCAATCCGCATGACAGGCCAAATCGGGTGTGGTTCGCAAGGCTTATTGCCTCGTCGAAACTGTCATAACGCCAGACGCCGAGCAGCGGACCAAATACCTCTTCATCCGGCACGTTGGCCACACCGGTGAGTTCGATAATGCCCGGCGCCAGCAGTGACGTGCCCGCGTTTACCCGTCGCGGCGCCAGCAGCGTACGGCCACCTAACGCCTCAAGACGCTGCCAGGCATCACAGACATGTTGCGCCGCCTGCTCAGATATCAGTCCGCCGATAAACGGTTGCGGCTCGTCATCCCACTTGCCGGGCAGTAAACGCTGGCTGACCTCAACCAGGCGCGCCAGAAACGCATCGCCCTGCGCGCCTTTTTTTACCAGCAGACGGCGGGCGCAGGTGCAACGCTGCCCGGCGGTGACAAACGCCGACTGAATAGTCAGATGCACGGCGGCATCAATATCTTCCGGGTTCTCAATAATTAACGGGTTGTTGCCCCCCATCTCCAGCGCGAGGATTTTTTCCGGCTGACCGGAGAGCTGTCGATGCAGTTGATAACCCGTATTGGCGCTACCGGTAAACAGCAAACCGTCGAGATCTTCCAGCGCGCTTAGCGCCTGCCCGGTTTCGCGCCCACCCTGCACCAGGTTTAGCACGCCCGCAGGGAGTCCCGCCTGCGCCCACAGTTTAGTCACCGCTTCACCGGTCCACGGCGTCAGTTCACTGGGTTTAAAAATCAGCGTATTGCCCGCCAGCAGCGCCGGAACGATATGACCGTTGGGGAGATGGCCGGGGAAGTTATACGGACCAAACACCGCCAGCACACCGTGCGGACGATGGCGTAACGTCGCCGCGCCGTCGGGTAATTCGTTGTATTGCTCCCCGGTACGCGTGTGGTACGCCTTTACGGAAATGGCGATTTTATTGATCATCGCCGTCAGTTCGGTGGCTGCTTCCCAGCGTGGTTTTCCGGTTTCTCTGGCGATAATGGTCGTCAGCTCGGCTTTGTTGCTCTCCAGCAATTTGGCGAATTTTTCCACCACCGCCTGGCGCGCGGAAAAGGGTTGCCTGGCCCAGCCCGCAAACGCCGCACGTGCGGCGCGGCATGCCTGCGCCACCTGCGTAACATCTGCATCATGACCTTGCCACAATACATCGCCGCCCACCGGATTAGTTTTAACCCGACGCTCGCCCTGGCCCGTTACCCAGTCGCCGTTTATCCATAAAGTCATGCTGTTTTCTCCTCTGCACATAGACGAACGAAACGGACGTGGTCACCCGCATGGCACTTCAGGGCATCCAGCTGCGCTGCCGTCAGCACCAGCCGCTGGGTATGCGGATCGGCGCGCACCAGCATGACGCGGAAGTTATGGTAGTTTTCATTCGCCACCAGACAAGCCGGATACTCGCCCGGCGCGGGCTGGCCTTCAGCCACCTCCACCAGCCGGCTTTTCCGAATCGCCCGCACCCGGTCGATATCGCATTCCAGCGTCGGTCCGCCGTCGAAAATGTCGACATAGTTGCGATAGCGGAAGCCTTCTTTCTCCAGTACCGCACGCGCCGGTGCCGTTTGCGGATGCACTTCGCCAATCACGCTTTGCGCTTCATCCGACAGGAAGTGGGTATAGATAGGATGCTTGGGCATCAATTCGGCAATAAAGGCTTTTTGCCCAGTGCCGCAAAGAAAATCGGCACGGCTAAACTCCATCGAAAAGAAGCGTTTGCCGAGGCTCTGCCAGAACGGGGAGTAACCGTGTTCATCAATCACGCCACGCATCTCGGCCACCACTTTTTCATTAAACCGGTCGCGGAATGCCGCCATAAACATAAAGCGCGATTTCGACAGCAAATAGCCGTTGCCCTCTTTACGCCAGTCCGGATCAAGAAACAGGGTGCAAAGTTCGCTGCTGCCGGTGTGATCGTTACTGAGAAACAGCGTCGGCAGCGCGTTATAGACGTTCAACTCCTTCGAGGCATGGACCAGCGTCCCGACGCGATAGTTGTACCAGGGGTCGTTTAGCCCGACCGCCACTTCAATCGCGCAGATCCCGGCCACGGTACCGGTGGCACTGTCCTCGAGTACAAAAACGTAGCCCTGCTCACTTTTTGGCAGTTCGCCCTGCCAGGTTTGCAGTGAACGCTCAATACGCGCCATCAGCGTGGCTTCGTTAGCCGGAAGCGAGGTCAGCCCACCGCCGGTCTTACTGGCCAACTGCATCAACGCCGTAATATCGGCGCGTTCAATGGGACGGATCACCATCATGATGAACCTCCTGCTTTAATACGTTCGCAGGCCAGCGCAAAGCGATCCAGTCCGCTGGCAACCTCTTCTTCGCTAACGTTCAGCGCAGGTGCAAAACGCACCACGTTACCGCCAGCAATCAGCACCATCACGCCGACATTGGCCGCCTCTTGCGAGATAAGCTTCGCTTTACCGGCAAACTCCGCATTCAGCACACAGCCGATCAGCAGGCCCAGTCCACGAACCTCACTAAACAATCCAAAACGTTCGTTAATGGCGTTAATACGCTCCACAAACCAGTCGTGACGCTGTTTTACGCCAGTGAGGATTTCTGGCGTGTTAACGATCTCCAGCAGTTTTCCGGCCACCGCAGAAGCCAGCGGGTTTCCGCCGTAAGTGGTGCCGTGCGTCCCCACCGTCATAACGCTTGCACATGGTTCGGTCGCCAGCAGCGCACCGATAGGGAACCCACCGCCCAGCGCTTTGGCCGTGGTCAGCAGATCCGGCGTCACGTCGTAGTGCATATAGGCATACAGTTCGCCGGTACGTCCCACGCCAGTCTGCACTTCATCAAAAATCAGCAACGCATTGTGGCGATCGCAGAGTTCGCGCAGTCCCTGCAAAAAGGCCTTTGTCGCAGGCACCACGCCACCTTCCCCCTGAATCGGCTCAACAATAACCGCACAGGTGGTGTCATCAATCAGCTGGCTGGCAGAGTCAAGATTGTTATACACCGCATGGCGGATATCCGGCGGCAATGGCGCAAAATCCTGCGAATAGGCCGGCTGGCCCCCGGCGCTGACGGTAAACAGCGTGCGGCCGTGGAAGGCGTTTTTAAACGCGACGATGCCGCTTTTCTGCGTGCCAAAACGGTCGTGAGCATATTTACGCGCCAGTTTTAATGCCGCTTCGTTGGCTTCTGCGCCGGAGTTACAGAAGAAGACACGCTCGGCAAAGGTGGCATCAATCAGTTTTTTTGCCAGCCGCAGTACCGGCTCGTTAGTGTAGCCATTTCCGGTATGCCAGAATTTACCGGCCTGATCGTTTAATGCTTCGCGCAAAGCCGGGTGTGCGTGACCCAGCGCGTTAACCGCAATGCCCCCCGCGAAATCGATATACTCTTTGCCCTGCTGATCCCACAGTCGCGAGCCTTCACCGCGAACCGGCACAAAAGGAGCCGGTGCGTATACGGGCATCATCCATTCATCAAAATTTTCACGCGTAACTGACAGAGACATAGCGACCTCTACGGTAAATAAAAAGTTATTTATATGTTAATAAATATAGTGTTTGCGGTGTAAATGTAGAGTGCAGGGTTCGTGCCAGCCAGCAAAAAATATGCATAAACACGACGAGACAACGAAATATCAATAAGTTACGAACCATCAATATTCATCATATGTGCATATAAAGTGAATACGTTCGCCAGCGGGGTGAATAATTAGAGGAAAAAACGCAATTCTATTCAGTCGCCAAATATAATTCTGGAATTGTGATCGTATACGAAATTTTTCGGAAATTATTGCCCCATTCTGACGCGTATCGCGCCAAAACAGTGCAGTTTTTGCCCCATCGTTAACGCCATTAGCAATCATTGTTGGAATCAGGTGACAAGAAGCAGTCAGCCTGCGGAAATTCTGCTACCATCCTTGCACTATTCATCTTGCAAAGTGGCAGCGACTATGAAATTTGTCTCTTTTAATATCAACGGCCTGCGTGCCCGTCCTCATCAACTGGCAGCCATTGTCGAAAAACACCAACCGGATGTGATCGGCTTGCAGGAGACAAAAGTCCACGATGACATGTTCCCTCTCGAAGAGGTCGCAAAGCTGGGTTACAACGTTTTCTATCACGGTCAAAAAGGCCATTACGGCGTCGCGCTGCTGACGAAAGAAACGCCCATTTCGGTGCGTCGTGGCTTCCCGAACGATGACGAAGAAGCTCAGCGCCGTATTATCATGGCCGAAATCCCGTCTCCACTGGGGAATATCACCGTGATTAACGGCTATTTTCCGCAAGGCGAAAGCCGTGACCACCCGCTGAAGTTCCCGGCCAAAGCCGCGTTTTATCAGAACCTGCAAAACTATCTGGAGACTGAACTGAAGCGCGACAATCCGGTGCTGATCATGGGGGATATGAATATCAGCCCAACCGATCTGGACATCGGCATTGGTGAAGAGAATCGCAAACGCTGGCTGCGTACCGGCAAGTGCTCCTTCCTGCCGGAAGAGCGTGAGTGGATGGAACGACTGATGGGATGGGGTCTGGTGGACACGTTCCGTCACGCACATCCGGACACCGCCGACCAGTACTCGTGGTTTGATTACCGTTCAAAAGGCTTTGACGATAACCGTGGTCTGCGTATCGATCTGCTGCTGGCGAGCAACCCGCTGGCGGAGCGCTGCGAAGAAACCGGCATCGACTATGAGATCCGCAGTATGGAAAAACCGTCCGACCACGCGCCGGTATGGGCCAAATTCCGCGTCTGATCGCCTGAGCGTTGTCACTCTCCGGGCCTTGCCTGGAAAGTCGGTGTAGCCTGAGCAAAATCAAAAAAACCACGGTAATACATTGTTGCCAACGGGGATTTATTATATCTTCGCGCGCACTTTCGCTGGCGAAACGCGTTATTACCCTCGGTATTACAGGAGACCCCCATGAAAAAGAAGTTCGCATAAAGCAGAATACAGACTGCTGATCGTTGCGCTACTCCTCTGTGTCCTGGTGGGCGTTCTCCATTATTCTGGCCTGAGTGGCCTGATAACCCATTTCCACCTTTTACAAGATCTCATCCGCCAGAGCGGCATATACGGCTACGTGCTGTACATTCTGCTGTTTATCGTCGCTGCGCTGTGTCTGATACCCGGCAGCATGCTGGTGATCGTCGGCGGTATCCTGTTTGGCCCGCTGGTGGGGACGCTTGTATCGCTGTTTGCAGCCACCGTGGCCTCGGCGCTGTCGTTCTTACTTGCCCGCTGGCTGGGTCGCGATCTGCTGCTGAAATATGTCGGGCATACGGCCACCTTCCAGGCGATAGAAAAAGGCATTGCCCAAAGCGGTAGCGATTTTCTGATCCTCACCCGCCTGGTGCCGTTATTCCCGTACAACATTCAAAATTATGCCTACGGGCTGACCGCCATCCCATTCTGGTCATTCACCGTCATTTCTACACTCACCACCTTCCCCGGCCTGTTCATCTATACGCTCATGTCGCATGAACTCGTCAGCGACGGTATCACCCTGGCGTTTATGGTTAAACTCAGTATTGCTGGCATTATTTTATTTACCCTGGTACAGGCAGCCAAAGCCTGGGCCCGCGTGAAGCGTATTGATCCCTCTGTCCAACGTGAGTTAGCCGATAAAACATGAAGCTGAACAAAACGCACGTCATACGCTATTGCCGGACCGGGCTGATTCTCCTGCTACTGCTGGCGCCGATCGCCTGGGTATGGGTGCCCGGCGTCAGTGATTTTGTCAGTCACAGCCTAGCGGCATTCGCCACGGTTGACCAGCACGCCATTGAAAATCTCATTCGGTCATACGGTGCTCAGGCTGCGGTGGTATCGTTTTGCTTAATGATCTTACAAGCCATTATCGCCCCGCTTCCGGCGTTTGTGATCACCTTTGCCAATGCGTCATTGTTCGGCGCATTCTGGGGAGGCGTACTCTCCTGGACCAGCGCAATGGCTGGCGCGGCGCTATGCTTTTTCATCGCCCGTGTTTTTGGTCGTAGCACGGTGGAAAAGCTGACCGGAAAAACGGTGTTGAATAGCATGGACGCCTTTTTTGCACGCTACGGCAAACACACTATTCTGGTCTGTCGCCTGTTACCTTTCGTTCCCTTTGACCCGGTCAGTTACGCCGCCGGTCTGACATCGATCCGCTTTCGTCATTTTTTCCTCGCCACCGGCGTCGGTCAGCTACCCGCGACACTCGTCTATTCCTGGGCCGGCAGCCTGTTAACCGGAGGAGCATTCTGGTTCGTGACCGGGCTATTTGTATTATTTGCGCTGACTGTGGTTATCTCCGTGGCGAGAAGCATTTATCTTGAACGGCACAGAAAACACGTCTGAGGCCCCCCTTAACAACTGGAGAGTGTATGCGTTATTGCTTATTGTGCCTGAGTTTGCTGTTTTCTCCGCTGGCGACCTTCGCGCAAGATCACAGCTGGCAGCAGATCAAAAACGACGCCCGTGGCCAGACGGTGTGGTTCAACGCCTGGGGAGGCGATAACGCAGTGAACCAATATCTCGACTGGGTAAGCGGCGAGATGAAAACACATTACGCCATTAACCTGAAAATCGTGCGTCTGGCCGATGCTGCCGACGCGGTTAAGCGTATTCAAACAGAGGCCGCTTCCGGGCGTAAAACCGGCGGCTCTGTCGATTTACTGTGGGTGAACGGTGAAAACTTCCGTACGCTGAAAGAGGCAAACCTGCTGCAAACGCAGTGGGCGCAGACGCTGCCCAACTGGCGCTACGTTGATACCCTGCAGCCTGTCAGCGAAGACTTCTCCATCCCTACAGAGGGAGCCGAGTCACCGTGGGGAGGCGCGCAGCTTACTTTTATCGCTAACCGTGATGTGACCGAACAGCCACCACAAACCCCGCAGGCGCTGCTGGCATTTGCCAAAGCGCATCCTGGTACGGTGACCTACCCGCGCCCCCCGGATTTTACCGGGACGGCATTTCTTGAGCAGTTACTGATGGCGCTTACTACCCAACCACAAGCGTTGAAAATGGCGCCCGATACCGCGACGTTCGCTGATGTTACGGCTCCGCTGTGGCAGTATCTTGACACGCTGCATCCGTTTTTATGGCGTGAAGGTAAAGACTTCCCGCCTACGCCCGCACGAATGGATACGCTGCTGAACAACGGCGTACTGCGCTTGTCGCTGACCTTTAACCCCGCGCATGCACAACAAAAAGTGGTCAGCGGTGAATTGCCCAAAAACAGCTACAGCTTTGGTTTTACGCAAGGCATGATTGGCAACGTGCATTTTGTCACGATCCCGGCTAACGCCAGCGCCAGCGCAGGGGCGAAAGTCGTCGCCAACTTCCTGCTCTCTCCGGAGGCGCAACTGCGTAAAGCCGATCCCGCCTACTGGGGCGACCCTTCGGTTCTCGACCCGCAAAAATTACCTGCGGCACAACGTGAAGCTCTGCAGGCGCGGATCCCCAAAGGACTACCCACCGTGCTTCCTGAACCCCATGCGGCCTGGGTAAACGTACTGGAACAAGAATGGCTACGCCGTTACGGTACGCATTAATCCTGCTGATATGGAGCGTCATGGCGGTGATTTATTTGCCGCTGGTACCTGCCGCCATCGCACTTTTCACACCAGCGCTCTCCATCACTCATTGGCTGGCGCTGTTTGCCGATCCCCAGTTGCCGCAGGCGCTGATGGCGACGCTGGTTTCCGTGACGCTGGCGACCCTCGGTGCGTTGGTCATTGCCCTGTTGGCGATCCTCGCCATGTGGCCCGGCGCGGGCTGGGCGCGGCTGTGCACCCGGCTGCCGTGGCTGTTGGCGATTCCGCACGTCGCGTTTGCCACCAGCGTCCTGTTGTTGTTTGCCGAAGGCGGTCTGCTGTACCGCGTGTTGCCTTTTCTTACCCCACAGGCTGACCGCTACGGGATCGGTCTGGGCTTGACGCTAGCCGTCAAAGAGAGCGCTTTTTTGTTATGGGTACTCTCGGCCCTGCTCAGTGAAAAGCAGCTTGCCCGGCAGGTGACCGTGCTGGACTCGCTGGGATATAGCCGCCTGCAATGCCTCAACTGGTTGGTCTTACCCGCCATCGCACCGGCACTGGGAAAAGTGATGTTGGCGGCCACTGCATGGTCATTGTCGGCGGTGGATGTGGCGATCGTGCTGGGTCCGGGCAATCCGCCAACGCTTGCGGTGTTGAGCTGGCAATGGCTCACTCAGGGCGATGCCGACCAACAGATAAAAGGCTCGCTCGCCAGCCTGCTGCTGGTACTGCTGCTGTGTGTGTATGCGCTGGTTGGTTATCTGCTCTGGCGCAGCTGGCGGCGTACCCTGCCGGGGATTAGCGGGAAGCGTCAGCGTTTTTCATCCTATCCACTGGGGCGCTCACTGGCGCAACTGGTACCCGTAAGCGGCTTACTCTGCCTGCTGGTTCTGGTCCTGGTTGCACAGTATTCATTCATCGATAGCCAGACGTTATTCACCAGCCTGCAAGTGGGAATGATTGCCAGCGCACTGGCATTAATCACGCTGTTGCTATGGCTGGAATGGGGACCACAGCGCGGACATCGTTGGGTCTGGCTGCCGATTATCCTGCCTGCACTCCCGCTGGTCACCGGACAATATACGCTGGCGCTACACTCACAGCTGGATGGTCAATTGTTGACGGTTGTCTGGGGACATTTGCTGTGGGTCACACCGTGGATGCTGTTTATCCTCAAACCGGCGTGGCAGCGAATTGATCCGCGGTTAATGTTGATTGCGCAGACGCTGGGCTGGTCGCGGGAGCGCATCTTCTGGCAGGTGAAATGTCCGCTGCTGCTGCGTCCGGCGCTGATTGCTTTCGCGGTGGGATTTTCCGTCAGTATCGCCCAGTATATGCCGACCCTGTGGTTAGGGGCCGGACGCTTTCCCACGCTGACCACCGAGGCCGTTGCATTGAGCAGCGGCGGCAGCGCGGCACGGCTTGCGTCACAGGCGCTCTGGCAACTGCTGCTGCCGCTGTTGGTTTTCGCACTGTCAGCATTACTCTCCGCATGGGTTGGCCGCTGTCGACAAGGACTCCGCTAATGCTAATTGTGAAAAATGTTTCGCTACATCTGGGACCTTGCGTTCTGCTCAACGAGGCCAATTTCGAGGTCAACAAAGGTGACATTGTCACTATTATGGGTCCCTCCGGCAGCGGCAAATCATCGCTGTTCTCGTGGATGATTGGCGCACTTTCTCCAACGTTTCAGGCGAGTGGCGAGCTGTGGCTTAACGACCGGCGCATCGACTCGTTGCCCACGGCGCAGCGCCAGATTGGCATTTTGTTCCAGGATGCCCTGCCGTTCGACCATTTCAGCGTGGGGCAAAATTTGCTGCTGGCACTCCCCGCAAGTCTGAAAGGATCGGCCAGACGAGATAAGGTCGAGCGCGCCCTTGAGCGTGCCGGGCTGGCGGGGTTTTATCATCGCGATCCGGCGTCACTCTCCGGCGGGCAACGATCGCGTATCGCCCTGCTGCGCGCGCTGTTGGCACAACCACAGGCGCTGCTGCTGGATGAACCCTTCAGCCGACTGGACACCTCGCTTCGCGACGCGTTTCGCCAGTGGGTCTTTGCCGAAGTGCGCAAGCTGGGTATTCCCGTGGTGCAGGTTACCCATGACGCGCAGGACGTTCCGCCCGCGGGCCGCGTTTTGCAGATGGCAAACTGGGCGTGAATGTGGCGATATGCTGCGTTAACGCAATGATTTTATCAGGCTGGCGGCACAGAATGTCGTCTTCTTTTTTTCAACGTCGGGCTATTCGATGAAACGTGTTTCTCAAATGACCGCGCTGGCACTGGCTTTAGGGCTCGCTTGCGCTTCTTCCTGGGCTGCTGAAACAGCACAGACGCTCACCCTCCACCAGTTACAGCAGCAACAAGGCGCGGCAATCGATACCCGTCAAAGTGCGTTTTATAACGGCTGGCCGCAATCGCTTAATGGCCCTTCCGGCCATGAACCTTCCGCCCTGAACCTGTCTGCCGCCTGGCTCGACAACATGAACGACGAGCAACTCACCGCCTGGGTTAAGCAACATCAGTTAAAAACCGATGCACCGGTAGCGCTGTATGGCAGCGAAAGCGACATGCAGGCCGTTAAAGCGCGTCTGCAGAAAGTGGGCTTTAGCCAGCTTTCCACGCTCAGCGATGCACTGCAGGATCCCGCGCGCCTGCAGCGCCTACCGCACTTCGAACAGCTGGTCTATCCGCAGTGGCTACACGACCTGCAACAAGGCAAAGCCGTCACCGCTAAACCGGCCGGTGACTGGAAAGTCATTGAAGCGGCCTGGGGGGCACCGAAGCTCTATCTGCTCAGTCATATTCCGGGTGCCGGATACATTAATACCAACGAAGTCGAAAGCGAACCGCTGTGGAACAAAGTCTCCGACGCGCAGCTCAAAGCGATGCTGGCTAAACACGGTATTCGTCATGACACGACGGTGATTTTGTATGGCCGTGATGTCTATGCGGCGGCGCGTGTCGCACAGATCATGCTGTACGCAGGCGTGAAAGATGTTCGCCTGCTCGACGGCGGCTGGCAGACGTGGTCCGACGCAGGATTACCGGTCGAACGCGGCACGGCACCGACGGTTAAACCGGAGCCTGATTTTGGCGCGACGATCCCTGCCCAGCCGCAGCTGATGCTGGATATGGAACAGGCGCGTGGCCTGCTGCATCGTCAGGATGCGTCGCTGGTCAGCATTCGTTCGTGGCCGGAATTTGTCGGCACCACCAGCGGTTACAGCTACATTAAACCAAAAGGTGAAATTGCGGGGGCTCGTTGGGGTCATGCGGGCAGCGACTCCACGCATATGGAAGATTTCCATAACCCGGACGGCACCATGCGCAGCGCAGACGATATCGCCGCAATGTGGAAACAGTGGAACATCTTGCCGGATCAGCAGG
This sequence comes from Citrobacter sp. wls718, assembly GCF_005280945.1. NCBI lineage: Bacteria > Pseudomonadati > Pseudomonadota > Gammaproteobacteria > Enterobacterales > Enterobacteriaceae > Citrobacter > Citrobacter sp. wls718. The sequence goes on along the minus strand of NZ_SZWV01000118.1, from coordinate 45,349 downwards.
TTTCCTTCTACTGCGGTACCGGCTGGCGTGCCTCGGAGACGTTTATGTACGCCCGTGCGATGGGCTGGAAAAACGTCTCGGTGTACGACGGTGGCTGGTTCGAGTGGAGCAGCAATCCGAAGAACCCGGTAGCCAGCGGCGAGCGCGGCCCGGACACCAGCAAGTAATCGCTGATTATTCCTGACGCTGGACCGATTTCAGCGTCAGGTATCCGCTCCAGATCCGCGTGAACGTTGTCAGCCAGCACAGCGCGCCAAATACCCACGCCAGCACGGCAAAATAATCAGGAAACAGACAGCCCAGCACGAACAGCAATATCGTCTCGGTGCCTTCGGTCAACCCACCTAAATAATAAAACGATTTATGCGCATAACCGGGGTTATCAATCTGATGCTTCGCCGCCAGCGCGGCAAAGGCCAGGAAACTACTGCCGGTGCCGATAAACGCAAACAATAGCCAGCTGCCCGCCAGCGCATTCTGCTCGGGTGCCGCCAGAATAAAGCCAAACGGCACCAGCGCGTAAAACAGAAAATCGAGTGAAATATCGAGGAATCCGCCGGCATCGGTCAGTCCCCTGCGCCGCGCCAGCGCGCCGTCCAACCCATCAAACAGACGATTAAGCACAATGGCGACCAGCGCCGCCGAATACCAGCCTAATGCCAGAAACGGCAAGGCCAGCACGCCAATAGCGAAACCGAAGAGCGTCAGACCGTCCGGCGAAATACCGGGCTTATCAATCATGCGAGCGCACTGATGTAGCAGCGGTTTTAACCGCGGATGAAGATGGCGGTCAAGCATGTGGCCGTCCTTTGAAACTGTCGCACAATCCCTGCGAAGGAATATCCAGCACGGCGTTAAAGCGTGCCGAGAGATTTTGAAAGGCAATCAGCGCGGTCATTTCGGTAATCGTGTCATCGGTAAAATGCTGCTGCATTTGCGTCTTCAGCGCATCATCAAGGCGCGGCGGCGTGGCAGTCATCGCATCCGCATAGGCCAGCGCCACACGCTCTTCTGCGCTAAACAGTGCAGACGATTGCCAGTTCGCCACCTGTAACACTTTATCCAGCGCCCCGCTGCGTTCGGCCAGCCGTAAGCTGTTGGCATCCACGCAGAACGCGCAATGACACACCTGCGACACCCGCGTCATCAACAGCGCGCGCATCACCGGGGTTAATCGCGCCCGTTTACGCTCCAGAAATCCGACAAACAGCGCGACCAGCCAAAACAGAAACGGCATACGCCCCCACCAGCGCGTGGGATGCAGCACGTCGCCGTAATGTTTTTTCTGCGTCGCGACAAGCGGTTTCAAACTGGAAGGGATACGCGTCAACGGTTTTACCCACGCCTGAGGATCGTTCAACGGTGACTCCTGAATACTTTAGATAAAACAAAGATAGCGATAGTATGTCACTTTCTGCTGTTAGATCTTGATGAATATGATGAAAACCCTCGACGTGGTCGCCGCTATCCTTGAACGTGATGGCAAAATATTACTCGCTCAGCGCCCGGCGCATGCGGATCAGCCGGGTATGTGGGAGTTTGCGGGCGGTAAGGTAGAGCCCGGCGAGAGCCAGCCGCAGGCGCTGAGGCGTGAACTGCACGAAGAACTCGGCATTGAGGCGATTGTTGGGCAGTACGTTGCCAGCCATCAACGCGAAGTATCAGGCCGGATTATCCATCTGCATGCCTGGCATGTGCCAGATTATCAGGGCGAACTGCACGCGCACGAGCATCAGCAACTGGTGTGGTGCCTACCTGAAGAGGCGCTGACGTATCCGCTGGCGCCTGCCGACATCCCGCTCTTACAGGCGTTTATTCTTTTACGCGACGCCAGACCAGCGGATTAGTGCCGATCGTTTTCTCATCGCGCTGGCATTGCAACAACACGCCATCAGCCTTGATCACCGCGCCTTCCGAATAGTTTTGATCCTGATAAACGCAGCACTGATTACAGGGCTGCGCCCGCTGACCGCTGGAACTGAACACTTCTGGCGGCACATTAACCTGCACATCCGGGCGATAAAGCTGATTTGCCAGTGCCGTGCTGGAGAGCAAAACCAGCGCACCTGCCATGATAAAACGGCGCATACTCTTTCCTTTTAAACTGACCTCTATGCTCAGTATAACGGTATAAACCGGCAGAAACTTTAGTCCCTTCCCGCATCGTTTTTAGTTATGACCTACGCCGCAATATTAATTTCCTTAGCGGGGTTAATTTTTTCTTGCGTCCCGTCACACTGCTGATGTTATAGTCAAAAACTGCACAACACATAACATAAACATCAAAAATATAACCATATCAATACATAAGAGGTTCTTATATCTATGGATCAGACATGTTCTTTGGCGTCATTTCTCAACCATGTGCAAAAGCGCGACCCGAATCAAACCGAGTTCGCGCAAGCCGTTCGTGAGGTCATGACGACGCTGTGGCCGTTCCTCGAACAAAACCCGCGCTATCGTCAAATGTCATTGCTGGAACGTCTGGTTGAACCTGAGCGCGTGATCCAGTTCCGCGTGGTCTGGCTGGACGATCGTAATCAGGTACAGGTTAACCGCGCATGGCGTGTACAGTTTAGCTCGGCGATTGGTCCTTACAAAGGCGGCATGCGTTTCCATCCGTCGGTAAACCTGTCGATCCTGAAATTCCTTGGCTTCGAGCAGACTTTTAAAAACGCCCTCACCACGCTGCCGATGGGCGGAGGTAAAGGCGGGAGCGATTTCGATCCAAAAGGCAAAAGCGAAGGCGAAGTGATGCGTTTTTGCCAGTCCCTGATGACCGAACTGTTCCGTCATTTAGGACCAGACACTGACGTTCCGGCGGGTGATATCGGCGTGGGCGGTCGTGAAGTCGGCTTTATGGCTGGGATGATGAAAAAACTCTCCAACAACAGCGCCTGCGTCTTTACCGGTAAAGGTCTGTCGTTCGGCGGCAGTCTGATCCGCCCGGAAGCGACCGGCTACGGCCTGGTGTACTTCACCGAAGCAATGCTTAAGCGCCATGGTCTGGGCTTTGAAGGCATGCGTGTCGCCGTTTCCGGCTCCGGTAACGTGGCGCAATTCGCCATTGAGAAAGCCATGGAGTTTGGTGCCCGTGTGGTGACCGCCTCCGACTCCAGCGGTACCGTGGTTGACGAGAGTGGCTTCACGAAAGAGAAACTGGCGCGTCTGTGTGCCATTAAAGACAGCCGCGATGGCCGCGTGGCGGATTACGCCCGTGAGTTTGGCCTGACCTATCTGGAAGGTAAGCAACCGTGGTCAGTGCCGGTGGATATCGCCCTGCCGTGCGCTACGCAGAACGAACTGGATGTGGACGCTGCGCAGATGCTGATTGCCAACGGCGTCAAGGCCGTGGCGGAAGGCGCAAACATGCCGACCACCATCGAAGCCACCGATCTGTTCCTCGAAGCGGGCGTACTGTTTGCGCCGGGTAAAGCCGCCAACGCCGGTGGTGTGGCGACATCAGGCCTGGAAATGGCGCAGAACGCCGCGCGTCTGGGTTGGAAAGCGGAGAAAGTGGATGCGCGCCTGCACCACATCATGCTGGATATTCACCACGCCTGCGTCGAGTACGGTGGTGAAAGCAAACAAACCAACTACGTGCAAGGCGCCAACATTGCTGGCTTCGTGAAAGTTGCCGACGCGATGCTGGGCCAGGGTGTGATTTAATCATCAGTCATGACCGCATTACAGGCCTGCCTCCTCTGAAGGCGGGCTTTTTTTCGCCGGACGTTTTCGCGGCGCGCTCTTTTTCTTCTCCGCGCCAGCCGGCGCGGTTATCCCGCGGAATCGGCGTACTGGCGTACGTTTAGCCTGGTCAATCAGCTGATACAGCGTGTCCACCAGCGGCTGCATAAAGTCCTGATAGCGGCACTGCTTTTCACTGATTTGCGTCAGGATCGACTCCCAGTGCGCGGTCATATCCGGACGCGTCGCCATTTCTGGCAACGAATGGAACAGCGCCTTTCCGGGATCCGTCGAGTGTATATAGCGACCCTTTTTCACCAGGAACCCGCGCTTAAACAGCAGTTCGATAATCCCCGCACGCGTAGCCTCCGTTCCTAGTCCGTCGGTGGCGCGCAGGATCTTTTTCAGATCTTTATCCTGCACAAACCGTGCGATCCCGGTCATCGCCGACAACAGCGTCGCGTCGGTAAAATGGCGCGGCGGCTGGGTCTGGCGTTCCACCACTTCGCCCTTTTCACACAGTAGTTCGTCATCACGAGCCACCACCGGCAACGGTGTGCCGTCGTTTTCTTCGTCGCGCTCTTTGTTACCCAGCAGCGTACGCCACCCGGCTTCCGCCAGGAAACGGGCTTTAGCAACAAATTTGCCTTTCGCAATATCCAGCTCAATGACGCACTTGCGGAATACCGCGTCCGGGCAGAACTGCATCAGATACTGACGCGCAATCAGGTTGTACACCTTGGCTTCATTGTCATTCAAATTGATGGATGAACTGCGCGCAGTGGGAATAATCGCGTGGTGCGCATCAACCTTTTTATCGTCCCAGCAGCGATTACGCGTATCGGGATTGACCGCAGGCTGCGGAAATAAATCCGGAGCGTGCACGCTAATCGCATTCATCACCGCATGGCGACCGGCAAAATGTTCTTCCGGCAGATAGCGGCTATCAGAACGCGGATAGGTAATCAATTTGTGGGTTTCATACAGCTTCTGGCAGATATCGAGCACGTTTTGCGCGCTCAGTCCGAAGCGTTTAGCGGCTTCAATCTGCAACGCCGACAGTGAGAACGGCAACGGTGCGGATTCTGATTCCCGTTTATCGTTATAGCTGGTGACTATCGCAGGCTGACCGTTGATGCGTTTCACCACATGCTCCGCCAGCGTACGGTTCAGTAAGCGCCCTTCTTCATCCTGATAAGGTTCACACGCCTCGCTCGGCTGCCAGATAGCGGTAAACCGCTCGTCGGCAGGTGTGACGATATGCGCTTTGACCTCAAAGAAATCTTTGGCGACGAAGTTTTCAATCTCTTCATCACGGCGCACCACCAGACCAAGCACCGGCGTCTGCACACGCCCCACGGACAGCACGCCCTGATAACCCGCGTTACGCCCAAGAATGGTATAGGCGCGCGTCATATTAATGCCGTACAGCCAGTCGGCACGCGCTCGCGCCAGCGCCGAAACGCACAGCGGGATGAACTCGCTGTTGGCGCGCAGACGAGAAATTGCCCGCTCCACCGCCTGTGGGTTAAGGTCGTTAATCAGACACCGTTGTACCTGATGACGCTTTTCCGGCGCCAGTTGCAGGTAATCCAGCACTTCATCGACCAGCAGCTGTCCTTCACGATCGGGGTCTCCCGCGTGAATGACTTCACTGGCCTCATGCAGAAAGCGCTTGATGACGTTGAGCTGTTTGGTGACGGAGGGACGCGGCTGCAGTTGCCACTTTTCCGGTACAATCGGCAAGTCGACCAGACTCCAGCGTGCATAGCGACTGTCGTAGGCGTCTGGCTGCGCCTGTTCAAGCAGGTGACCGATACACCAGGTCACCACTTGCCCATTTCCGCATTCAATAAAGCCATCACCTTTGCGATGTGGCTTAGGGAGCACATCGGCAATCGCGCGCGCCAGACTCGGTTTTTCGGCAATAAACAACCGCATCGAATTAACGGATCTCAACCATGGCGCGACCGCCACGTGCTTCAACCAGCTCACCAATCGCGGTGAGATCAATGCCAAACTGCGCGGCAACCGCTTTCACTTCAGCCTCAGATTCCGGTGTTACCGCCAGCAGCAGGCCGCCGGAGGTTTGCGGATCGCACAGCAGGTCTCGTACCGCCTGCGGCATCTCACCCATCAGATGCCCGTAGCTGGCAAAGTTACGCTGCGTGCCGCCCGGCACTGCGCCCTGCGCGATGTACTCTTCAACACCAGGTAGTTTTGGAATATCCTGGTAAACGATTTGCGCCTGAACGCCCGCGCCCTGACACATTTCGCTCAGGTGTCCCAGCAGGCCAAAACCGGTCACGTCGGTCATGGCTTTCACGCCTTCAATGTCCGCAAACGCTGCGCCCGCAATATTCATGCGGCACATCACTTCCGTCGCCAGCCCAACATGCTCAGGCTTAAGCAGCGATTTTTTCTCAGCGGTGGTCAACACGCCAATGCCCAGCGGCTTGGTGAGGAACAGCTTGCATCCCGCTTCTGCGGTGCTGTTTTTCTTCACGCGCTCGGTCGGGACCACGCCCGTCACGGCAAGACCAAAAATCGGCTCCGGGGCATCAATAGAGTGACCGCCTGCCAGCGCAATACCGGCCTGGCGACAGGCGAAACGCCCGCCTTCGGTCACTTCACGGGCGACTTCCGGTGCCAGTTTATCGAGCGGCCAGCCCAGAATCGCGATAGCCATAATCGGTTTGCCACCCATCGCGAAGATATCGCTGATGGCGTTGGTCGCGGCGATGCGGCCAAAATCAAACGGATTATCGACAATCGGCATAAAGAAATCGGTGGTGCTGATAACGCTGGTGCCATTACCCAGATCGTACACGGCCGCGTCGTCGCGGGTTTCATTCCCCACGAGTAAATTCGGATCAACAAATTTCGCCTGCTCGCTGTGCAGGATGGTTTCCAGCACTTTGGGGGAAATTTTACAACCGCAACCGGCTCCGTGGCTGTATTGCGTTAAACGAATAGCGTGCTCGCTCATGGACATCTCCTGTCATTGCAATCGTGCTATGGTAGCGCTCATTCCATGATGTGGTAAGAGTGACTGTCTGAATTCGGGTGTCTTTGCTCATAATCCAGACAGTTTAGCCGCTGAAATCAGAAATACTGGACGAATGCGCTCGGATCGGCAGGGTTAATCGTGGTGGATGCTTTAAGCTGTGGCGTGCCCAGATAGAGGAAGCCGACAATTTTATCCTGCGCACGACAGTCAAATGCCTCGCGCACCACTGCACTTTCGGTTAATGCACCGCTGCGCCAGATCCCGCCAAAGCCTTGCGCAATCGCCGCCATTTGCATGGCCATTACCGCACAACCCGCTGACATTTCCTGTTCCCACAGTGGAACCTTGTCACTTTCTTCACATTTCGCCACCACCGCAATAATCAGCGGGGCACGAAACGGCGCAGTACGCGCTTTTTCGACAGCCTTTTCGTCGCCCTCTGCGGCAATAGCCCCTTTTTCGAGCACGGCGCTAAAACGCTCACGCCCTGCACCTTCAATCACAAAGAAACGCCACGGCTGCAGCGATTTGTGATCCGGGGCGCGCATCCCCGCCCGCAGGATATTTTGCAGTTGCTCACCCACGGGAGCGGGTTCAACAAGACGAGAGGCGCTACGGCGGGTAAGAAGTAATTCGAGTGCATCCATTTGCTTAACTCCAACAATGAAATTTGTTCACAAAATTAACACGTGAGCGGATTTTGTTACAGCGCCGGCGGTGATTCCTGCTGACAATTGCCTGCCGGGTCATTACGATAGCCACATCTTAACGCCTTCTCCGCTAAAACGGGGGGCGTGTTGTTCATCGGTAGGGAGAATACATGCGAACCCTGTGGCGTTTTATTGCCGGAATTTTTAAATGGACGTGGCGAATACTGAATTTCGTCCGCGAATGTGTACTGAACCTGTTCTTTATCTTTTTGGTCCTGGTGGGCGTGGGGATCTGGATGCAGGTCAGCAGTAGCACCTCCAGCGAACACGCGGAGCGTGGCGCACTGCTGCTCGATATCTCCGGCGTTATTGTCGATAAGCCCTCGAGCACCAGCCGCTTAAGTGTCATCGGACGTCAGCTGTTTGGCGCCAGTTCCGATCGCCTGCAAGAAAACTCACTGTTCGATATCGTTAACACCATTCGCCAGGCAAAAGACGATCGCAACATCACCGGCATCGTGATGGATTTAAAAAACTTTGCCGGGGCCGATCAGCCGTCCATGCAGTATATCGGCAAAGCACTGCGCGAATTCCGCGACAGTGGAAAACCGGTATTTGCCGTGGGCGATAACTTCAGCCAGGGACAGTATTACCTCGCAAGCTTTGCCAATAAAATTTGGCTCTCCCCGCAGGGTTCGGTTGACCTGCACGGCTTTGCGACCAACGGTCTGTATTACAAGTCTCTGCTGGATAAACTAAAAGTCTCCACCCACGTTTTCCGCGTCGGTACCTATAAGTCCGCCGTCGAGCCGTTTATTCGCGACGATATGTCCCCGGCCGCACGTGAAGCCGACAGTCGCTGGATTGGCGAGCTGTGGCAGAACTATCTCGATACCGTTGCCGCTAACCGCCAGATCCCGGCGCAGCAAGTGTTCCCGGGCGCACAGGCGATGCTTGACGGCCTGACGAAAGTGGGTGGCGACACCGCGAAGTACGCCCTCGACAATAAACTGGTCGATGCTCTCGCCTCCAGCGCTGAAGTGGAAAAACTGCTGACTAAACAGTTTGGCTGGAGCAAAACAGAGAAGAACTACAGTGCCGTCAGCTATTACGATTACACGCTAAAAACCCCGGCGGATACCGGTGACAGCATTGGCGTAGTCTTCGCCAATGGCGCGATCATGGACGGAGAAGAAACACCGGGCAACGTCGGCGGCGACACCACTGCGGCACAAATCCGTGAAGCGCGTCTCGATCCGAAGGTAAAAGCCATTGTCCTGCGCGTTAACAGCCCAGGCGGCAGCGTCAGCGCCTCGGAAGTGATCCGCGCTGAGCTGGCTGCAGCAAAAGCGGCAGGTAAACCGGTGGTGGTTTCCATGGGCGGCATGGCGGCCTCCGGCGGTTACTGGATCTCAACCCCGGCAAACTACATTGTGGCGAACCCCAGCACCCTGACCGGCTCCATCGGCATCTTTGGCGTGATCAACACCGTTGAAAACAGCCTCGATTCCATTGGTGTACATACTGACGGTGTGGCGACCTCGCCGCTGGCCGATATTTCCGTCACCAAAGCGTTACCGCCGGAAGTGCAGCAGATGATGCAACTGAGCATCGAGAACGGCTATAAGCGCTTCATCACGCTGGTCGCGGATGCACGTAAGACAACGCCAGAGCAGATTGATAAAATCGCCCAGGGCCACGTCTGGACCGGTCAGGATGCAAAAGCGAATGGTCTGGTCGACAGTCTCGGCGATTTCGACGACGCTGTAGCAAAAGCGGCAGAACTGGCGAAACTGAAACAATGGCACATTGAGTATTATCAGGACGAGCCCACGTTCGTTGATATGGTCATGGACAGCATGTCTGGTTCCGTTCGCGCTATGCTACCAGAAGCCATTCAGGCCATGCTCCCGGCACCACTGGCCTCTGCGGCAAGCGTGGTAAAAACCGAAAGTGATAAGCTGGCCGCGTTTAACGACCCGCAGAACCGTTATGCGTTCTGCCTGACCTGCGCCAACGTCCGCTAACTCTTGACCCCTCTTCGGGATGAAGAGGGGTTTTTCTTTGAGACAGAAGAAAAGTCATGCAGAAGAAATCGATTTACGTTGCCTATACCGGCGGTACCATCGGTATGCAGCGCTCAGAACAAGGTTACATTCCGGTTTCCGGCCATCTTCAGCGTCAACTGGCATTGATGCCTGAATTCCACCGCCCTGAGATGCCAGACTTCACCATTCACGAATATGTCCCGCTGATGGATTCCTCCGATATGACGCCAGAAGACTGGCAGCATATTGCGGAAGATATTAAAGCTCACTACGACGAATACGACGGTTTTGTGATCCTGCATGGCACCGACACCATGGCGTTCACCGCCTCAGCGCTGTCGTTTATGCTGGAGAATCTGGGCAAGCCGGTTATTGTGACAGGGTCACAAATCCCACTGGCTGAGCTACGTTCAGACGGACAAATCAATTTGCTGAATGCGTTGTACGTTGCGGCCAATTATCCGATCAATGAAGTCACTCTGTTCTTCAATAACCGACTGTATCGTGGTAATCGCACTACCAAAGCGCACGCCGACGGTTTTGACGCCTTCGCTTCACCTAACCTTGCACCTTTACTGGAAGCCGGGATCCACATCCGTCGTTTGGGCACCCCGCCCGCGCCGCACGGTGCGGGCGAGCTGATTGTGCACCCTATCACCCCGCAGCCGATTGGCGTGGTCACGATTTATCCTGGAATTTCCGCAGACGTGGTGCGTAACTTCCTGCGCCAGCCAGTCAAAGCGTTAATTCTGCGTTCTTACGGCGTGGGCAATGCCCCGCAGAATAAAGAGTTCCTGAAGGAGCTTGAGGATGCCAGCTCACGCGGTATTGTGGTCATTAACCTCACGCAGTGCATGTCCGGCAAGGTCAACATGGGCGGTTATGCGACGGGGAATGCGCTGGCACATGCGGGCGTGATTGGCGGTGCGGATATGACCGTTGAAGCAACACTGACCAAGCTGCATTATTTGCTGAGCCAGGGTCTGGACACGCAGGCCATCCGTGACGCGATGACGCAAAACCTGCGCGGTGAACTGACGCCGGATGATTGAAGGAGGAGTGACGATGGCACGAGCATTACTGCTGGTTGATTTACAAAACGATTTTTGTGCCGGAGGCGCACTTGCCGTTCCAGAAGGTGATAGCACCGTGGATGTCGCCAATCGCCTGATTGATTGGTGTTCGCTGCGCGGTGAGAAGGTTGTTTCCAGTCTGGACTGGCATCCGGCTAATCACGGCAGCTTTGCCAGCCAGCATCAGGTCGCCCCTTACACCCAGGGACAACTGGACGGCCTGGCGCAGACGTTCTGGCCGGATCACTGTGTACAGAACTCGCAGGGAGCGGCCCTGCACCCTCTGCTGAATGAGCGCGGCATTGATAAGACGTTCTATAAGGGCGAAAACCCGCAGGTTGACAGCTACAGCGCATTTTTTGATAACGGTCGCCGTCAGGCAACGGAACTGAATGCGTGGCTTATGCAACAGCGTATTACCGACCTCATCATCATGGGGCTGGCAACCGACTACTGCGTGAAGTTTACCGTCCTCGATGCGCTGGAACTGGGCTATACGGTGAACGTCATTACCGACGGTTGTCGAGGGGTGAATATTCAGCCTCAGGACAGCACGCAGGCGTTTATGGAAATGGCCGCTGCGGGTGCAACGCTGTATACGCTGGCAGACTGGGAAGAAACTCAGCGTTAAGTTTATTGCCGGATGGCGGTGAAAATAGCTTATCCGGCCTACACATGGTCACTAATAAACTCTGATCCCCACGTCGTGCACAATAGGTTATGATTATCACCATCTGCTGCGCCTGACGTTGGCGCAGCTTTTCATATTCTACAGGAGCACGAGGTTTTATGGCTTTTATCCCTAAAAATTACGCCCGTCTGGAAGTCGGATACCGGGAAAAGGCGCTTAAACTGTTCCCCTGGGTCTGCGGGCGCTGTTCGCGCGAGTTCGTGTATTCCAACCTGCGAGAGCTGACGGTACACCATATCGATCATGACCATTCCAATAACCCGGAAGATGGCAGTAACTGGGAGATGTTATGCCTGTATTGCCACGATCATGAGCACTCGAAATACACCGAAGTGGATCAGTATGGTTCTACCGTGGTGGCAGGCGAAGATGCGCAGAAAGACGTCGGCGAGGCGAAATACAACCCGTTTGCCGACCTTAAGGCGATGATGAACAAGAAGTAAGACTTTGCAGGTCCGTTACGGTAAGCCGTGCCGGACCTGCGAATTCATGTTGTTTCCGCAATCAGGATTTGAACGTCGCAATCGGCTCAGGCGTTATCCCAAATTCAACTTTCAGCTGCTGCTTACTCTTCATGACCATCTCACCGTTGGTGTCGATAGTCATATGCTGCGCATCGATATTGTTACGCGCCTGCCATAACATCACCAGTTGCATGCTGTTCTCTTTTTGTTCTGCCGTCAGCGCGACGCCATCCGGCCATTTTCCCAGCTCAACGGCCGTCGATAAGCGCTGATAAACTTCCGGCGTCATGCTGTTAATCATCTCATCAAGATTCATCTTAAACCCACTCCCGTAGAATAATTTGCTGAATCGTTTCTTCAGCCTTTAATCTGCTCACCGTTTTCATCGTCAGTAAAGTTCAAAGACGCTGAGTTGACGCAGTAGCGTTCACCGGTAGGTTTTGGACCATCCGGGAAGACATGTCCCAGGTGCGCATCACAGTTGCCGCAACGAATTTCAATGCGCTGCATGCCGTGTGACGTATCCTTAATGTAACGAATCGCCTCTTCACTGACAGGCTCGTAAAAGCTAGGCCAGCCGCAGCCAGAATCATATTTTGTATCAGAACGAAACAGCGGTTTGTCACAGATCAGGCAGTGGTAAACACCGTCCCGCTTGTTATGCAGCAAACGCCCGGTAAATGGCGGTTCTGTCCCATGATTTTGTGTCACGTAGAACTGCATTTCGGATAAATTTTTCTTTAGGTCTTCTGGAGAAGGTTGATTAGCCATTTGCTCACATCTCGCTTTATCTAAACTCACATTGCGAGACAGATTCTAACAAAACATTAACACCGCAGGGCGAACTTTTGTTCTAAACTTGATCATTGCGAAATGGCAGCCTATAAATCGTGATAGCAATCACGTTTTTATCTTGATTGCCCTTTAAAATTCGGGCCGCCGCCCCCATGTGGTTTCAAGCCCAAAGGAAGAGTGAGGCGAGTCAGTTGCGCAAAGCTTAGGCAGCAGATTGATTTGTCGCAATGATTGACACGATTCCGCTTGACGCTGCGTAAGGTTTTTGTAATTTTACAGGCAACCTTTTATTCACTAACAAATAGCTGGTGGAATATATGACTATCAAAGTAGGTATCAACGGTTTTGGCCGTATCGGTCGCATTGTTTTCCGTGCTGCTCAAGAACGTTCTGACATCGAGATCGTTGCAATCAACGACCTGTTAGACGCTGACTACATGGCTTACATGCTGAAATATGACTCCACTCACGGCCGTTTCAACGGTACCGTTGAAGTGAAAGACGGTCATCTGATCGTAAACGGTAAAAAAATCCGTGTTACCGCTGAACGTGATCCGGCTAACCTGAAATGGGACGAAGTTGGTGTTGACGTAGTTGCTGAAGCTACTGGCCTGTTCCTGACAGACGAAACCGCTCGTAAGCACATCACTGCTGGCGCGAAAAAAGTGGTTCTGACTGGCCCGTCCAAAGACAACACTCCGATGTTTGTTAAAGGCGCTAACTTTGACAAATACGAAGGTCAGGACATCGTTTCTAACGCTTCCTGCACCACTAACTGCCTGGCTCCGCTGGCTAAAGTTATCAACGACAACTTCGGTATTATCGAAGGTCTGATGACTACCGTTCACGCGACCACCGCGACTCAGAAAACCGTTGATGGCCCGTCTCACAAAGACTGGCGCGGCGGTCGTGGCGCAGCACAGAACATCATCCCGTCCTCTACCGGTGCTGCTAAAGCAGTAGGTAAAGTACTGCCAGAACTGAATGGCAAACTGACTGGTATGGCGTTCCGCGTTCCTACTCCGAACGTATCCGTTGTTGACCTGACCGTTCGTCTGGAAAAAGCTGCTTCTTACGAAGAAATTAAGAAAGCAATCAAAGCTGCTTCCGAAGGCCCGATGAAAGGCGTTCTGGGTTACACCGAAGACGACGTTGTATCTACCGATTTCAACGGTGAAGTTTGCACTTCCGTGTTCGATGCTAAAGCAGGTATCGCACTGAACGACAACTTCGTGAAACTGGTATCCTGGTACGACAACGAAACCGGCTACTCAAACAAAGTTCTGGATCTGATTGCTCACATCTCCAAATAAGTTGAGATGAAAATCTGATCCAAAAAGGCGACCTCGGTCGCCTTTTTTTATGGTTTTCAACATCAAGGATTGCATCATGATTAATAAAATTTTTGCACTTCCGATAATCGAACAAATTTCCCCTGTCCTCTCCCGTCGTCAGTTGGATGAACTGGAGGTCGTGGTGGTCGATCACCCGCAGGTGAAAGCCTCTTTCGCCCTACAGGGCGCGCATCTTCTGTCATGGAAACCGACCGGCGAAGATGAGGTCCTGTGGTTAAGCAACAATACGCCGTTTAAAACGGGCGTAGCGCTGCGTGGTGGCGTCCCTATTTGCTGGCCATGGTTTGGCCCGGCGGCACAGCCAGGACTTCCCTCGCACGGTTTTGCCCGTAATCTGCCGTGGACGCTGAAAGCGCACAACGAAGATGATAGCGGTGTGGTTCTGACGTTTGAACTGCAAAGCAGTGCTGAAACGCGTCAGCTTTGGCCGCATGAGTTTACGCTGTTAGCGCGTTTCAAAGTGGGTGCTACCTGTGAAATAGAACTGGAAGCCCACGGTGAATTTGAAACCACCTCCGCGCTGCACACCTATTTTAACGTCGGTGACATTGCAGCGGTGAAAGTGAGTGGCCTTGGTGACCGTCTGATCGATAAAGTTAACGATGCGAAAGAAGATGTCCTGGCTGACGGTATCCAGACGTTCCCGGACCGCACCGACCGCGTGTATCTGAACCCGGAAGCGTGCAGCGTCATCCATGACGATTCACTGAACCGCAACATCGACGTCGTACACCATCACCATCTGAACGTTGTCGGCTGGAACCCAGGGCCAGCCCTGTCTGTCAGCATGGGTGACATGCCGGACGACGGGTACAAAACATTTGTCTGCGTAGAAACCGCTTACGCGACCGCGCCGCAGAAAACCACCACTGAGAAACCTTCTCGCCTGGCACAAACAATTCGTGTTGCTAAGCGCTAAGATTTTGCCAGTTGCCTGATGGCAACTGGCGTTTTATCAGGCCATATCTAGCGGTGTTTTGGCTGCAGGGGCAGGAAAAGCCGAGTCTAACAACATCAACTCCTCGTCAGAAAGCGTCATATTTAGCGCTGCGGCATTCTGCTCAACGTGTGCGACATTTGCCGCCTTCGGAATGGCTATCACCCCCGGTTGTCGAATAACCCACGCCAATAAAATCTGCGCGGCGCTGGCCTTGTGCGCGTGCGCAATCTCACTCACCACCGGATTAGTGAGCAAATCTCTGCGTAAACGCCCCGCCTGGGCCAACGGGCTGTAGGCCATGACCGGTATCTGCCGTTGCTGACACCATGGCAGTAAATCAAACTCAATGCCGCGTGACGCCAGATGATACAGCACCTGATTCGTGGCACACTGCTGTCCACCAGTAACCTGCCATAGCGCCTGCATGTCTTCATAGTCGAGGTTAGAAACGCCCCAGCGGCGGATTTTCCCTTGCGCGATCAACCTTTCCATCGCCTCAACCGTCTCTGCAAATGAAAAATTACCCGTCCAATGCAGTAAGTAGAGATCCAGATAATCGGTCTTCAGTCGCCGCAGGCTCGCTTCGCAGGCCGCGATGGCTTTCTGGCCCCCAGCATTCCAGGGATAAACTTTTGATACCAGAAAAGCGTCATCGCGTCGCCCCAATAACGCCTCGCCGACAATCTCTTCCGCTGCACCATCAGCGTACATTTCTGCAGTATCAATAAGGCACAAACCCAGATCCAGTCCAGCACGCAGCGCCGCCACTTCAGCTCCCCGGCAATGGGCGTTTTCACCCATATACCACGTCCCCTGCCCGATAGCAGGAAGCGTGGCCTGCCCGGTAAACATCACCTGTTTATCTGTCATCTCACTCTCCTGTATTTTGCACCACAGTAAAGCAAAACAGTGCGCATGTGTCCTGTAATGGTGCACAAATTGCACCATCATCGTTTGGGCTATTTGTTGCCCGGCCTGCCAGCAGACAAAAAAAAGCCCGCTGTAATGCGGGCTTCTGTTTAGAATGGTCAGTTATCAGAACTTGTAGGTAATACCCGTAGAGATCAGACCCGTCCAGGATTTGTCCACCATCGGACTGTCGGTCACTTCATCAGACAGGTGGGTATAACGCGCCGTCGCGTATGCACTCCAGTTGCCGATGAAGTTATAATTTGCGCTCAGCTCCAGGTACGGGCTCCAGCTGCTATTTGGATCGTAGCTACGCAGGCCGCTGCGAGAGGATTCATGATGCGATACACCATAATAGTATTCGTTTTGGTTTTCGCTGTTCCACTCGACACCGATCCCCGGCGTCAGCGTCAGGCCACCGTTAGTGTAACGATATAACCACGCCAGATCCCAGACGATACCATTACTGTTGTCCAGCGCGTCTCCCGCAAGGCTGGTGCGCAGGAAGCCGTATTGCGTATTGTGGACGTAAGACAGACCGGCCATCATGGTGCTCTTACGTTTATCCAGTCGACGCAATTGACTGTTATCGCTGTCGCCCGGCTTAAAGTACATCGGTGACCAGTAAGCCATGACAGACAACTTATCGGTATTGTCATTCCACAGGTAGTAACCGCCCCCCAGCCCACGGAACCAGAAGTTCTCACTGTCATAGGTCACTACAGGTACCGGGTAAACGTCGTTATCGTATTGTTTATAAGCGTTCTCAACCACACCAACGCCCGCGCCCAGCGACAGGTCGCTTTCTGCTTGTGCTACGCTGGAAGAAGTGGCAATAAGCACGCCAAGTGCCAGAAGTTTGAGTTTGGTCACAGTCCATAATTCCTTATTCAAATGTAAAGCACCCAAAGTGTAACCGTCATTGCGTGACAGCCCAACTATTTTACGTATTCATCTCGTTATGTAACCCTCTAATTTCTCAGCGAGTGATGACATTTTACTTGCAGCCCGATGAACAAGGCATGAATTCCGTCCTATTTCTTTACATAAGATGTCTATTTTTTGCCGATGAGTTATTGATATGCCATTGAAATTCGTTTGCGCGCGCAGGCAAGTTTTGCAAATGCCATCTACGCTTAATTTTAGAAGGTGTATCACCGAATACGTTGATCTTCTGACCATCAAAATGGCATGAGAGTTGCTTATTTTTCCAGCAGCGACGTCGTTCAGTTTACCTCTTCAGGGGCCTCTACTATTCATATGAACGGCTCTTAACATGTGCTAAAAAACGAAAGGACGGCATACCATGAATATATTCGATCACTATCGCCAGCGTTATGAAGCTGCCAAGGACGAAGAGTTCACGCTGCAGGAGTTTCTTACCACTTGTCGGCAAGATCGCAGTGCTTATGCCAACGCGGCAGAGCGGCTATTAATGGCTATTGGTGAGCCTGTCATGGTCGATACTGCCCATGAACCTCGACTTTCTCGACTCTTCTCTAACCGGGTTATTGCACGTTATCCCGCGTTTGAAGAGTTTTACGGCATGGAAGACGCGATTGAACAGATTGTCTCCTATCTGAAGCACGCGGCGCAGGGGCTGGAAGAGAAGAAGCAGATCCTGTATCTGCTGGGGCCTGTAGGGGGAGGAAAATCCTCTCTTGCTGAGCGACTGAAGTCGCTGATGCAGAGGGTACCGATTTATGTCCTGAGCGCCAACGGTGAACGCAGCCCGGTTAACGATCACCCGTTATGCCTGTTTAATCCGCAGGAAGATGCACAAATCCTGGAGAAAGAGTACGGGATCCCACGTCGCTATCTTGGCACCATTATGTCGCCATGGGCCGCGAAGCGTCTGCATGATTTTGGTGGAGACATCACCAAATTCCGCGTGGTTAAAGTGTGGCCGTCTATTCTGGAACAAATCGCTATCGCCAAAACGGAACCGGGCGATGAGAACAACCAGGACATTTCCGCGCTGGTCGGCAAAGTGGATATTCGTAAACTCGAACACCACGCCCAGAACGATCCGGATGCCTACGGCTATTCCGGCGCACTGTGCCGGGCTAACCAGGGGATTATGGAGTTCGTGGAGATGTTTAAAGCACCGATTAAAGTGCTACATCCTCTGCTGACCGCAACGCAGGAAGGTAACTACAACGGGACAGAAGGTATTTCTGCCCTGCCGTTTAACGGCATCATTCTTGCCCACTCAAACGAATCTGAATGGGTGACGTTCCGTAACAACAAAAATAACGAAGCCTTCCTTGACCGCGTATACATCGTGAAGGTTCCGTATTGCTTACGCATTTCCGAAGAGATCAAGATCTACGAGAAATTGCTTAATCACAGTGAATTGACCCACGCGCCGTGCGCACCGGGTACGCTGGAAACGCTGTCTCGCTTTACCATTCTTTCTCGCCTGAAAGAGCCAGAAAACTCGAGCATCTACTCGAAGATGCGCGTTTACGATGGCGAGAGCCTGAAAGACACCGATCCGAAAGCGAAATCCTATCAGGAGTACCGGGATTACGCCGGAGTCGATGAGGGGATGAACGGTCTGTCAACGCGCTTCGCGTTTAAGATCCTCTCCCGCGTGTTTAACTTTGACCATGTAGAAGTGGCAGCCAACCCGGTGCACCTGTTCTATGTTCTGGAGCAGCAAATTGAGCGCGAGCAGTTCCCGCAGGAGCAGTCCGAACGTTATCTCGAGTTCCTGAAAGGTTATCTGATCCCGAAATACGCTGAATTTATTGGCAAAGAGATCCAGACCGCCTATCTGGAATCCTACTCCGAGTATGGACAGAACATTTTTGACCGTTATGTCACCTATGCGGATTTTTGGATCCAGGATCAGGAATACCGTGACCCGGATACCGGTCAGCTGTTTGACCGCGAGTCGCTGAATTCAGAACTGGAAAAAATTGAAAAACCGGCGGGTATCAGCAACCCGAAAGATTTCCGTAATGAGATCGTCAACTTTGTTCTGCGCGCCAGAGCGAATAACAGCGGTCGTAATCCAAACTGGACCAGTTACGAAAAACTGCGCACGGTTATTGAGAAGAAAATGTTCTCCAACACCGAGGAGTTGCTGCCGGTCATTTCGTTTAACGCTAAAACCTCAACTGACGAGCAGAAAAAGCACGACGATTTTGTCGACCGCATGATGGAAAAAGGCTACACGCGTAAACAGGTGCGTTTACTGTGCGAATGGTATTTGCGCGTACGTAAATCGTCTTAACATAAGTGCCCGGTGGCGCATGCGCTTACCGGGCATGCAAAACAATGTTCCGTAGGCCGGATAAGCGCCAGCGCCATCCGGCACTTACAGACATGGCGAACAGTTGGCAGTACGGGGGGCATATGACCTGGTTCATAGACCGACGTCTTAACGGTAAAAACAAGAGCACGGTTAACCGCCAGCGCTTCTTGCGCCGTTATAAATCACAAATTAAACAGTCGATCTCCGAGGCCATTAATAAGCGTTCGGTGACTGATGTCGATAGTGGCGAGTCTGTCTCTATCCCAACCGATGATATTAGCGAACCGATGTTCCATCAGGGGCGTGGAGGCCTGCGCCATCGCGTACATCCGGGTAACGACCATTTTGTGCAGAACGACCGTATAGAACGCCCTCAGGGCGGCGGCGGGGGTTCAGGAAGCGGGCAAGGCCAGGCCAGCCAGGATGGAGAAGGCCAGGATGAGTTCGTGTTTCAAATTTCTAAAGATGAGTATCTGGATCTGCTGTTTGAAGATTTGGCACTGCCGAATCTGAAGCAAAATCAGCAACGTCAGTTAACGGAATACAAAACCCACCGTGCGGGTTTCACCTCCAATGGGGTGCCAGCCAATATCAGCGTGGTGCGTTCCCTGCAAAACTCACTGGCGCGCCGCACGGCGATGACGGCAGGTAAACGTCGGGAGCTGCACGCGCTTGAAGCTGACCTGGAGACCATCGCCAATACAGAACCGGCGCAGTTGCTGGAGGAAGAACGCCTACGCAAAGAGATTGCTGAACTGCGGGCAAAAATTGAACGCGTCCCGTTTATCGATACCTTTGATTTACGCTATAAAAATTATGAAAAACGACCCGATCCTTCCAGCCAGGCGGTGATGTTCTGTCTGATGGACGTTTCCGGCTCGATGGATCAGTCAACGAAAGATATGGCCAAGCGGTTTTACATTCTGCTGTATCTGTTCTTAAGCCGTACCTACAAGAACGTGGAAGTGGTTTACATTCGCCACCATACCCAGGCAAAAGAGGTGGACGAGCATGAGTTCTTCTACTCTCAGGAAACCGGGGGCACCATCGTCTCCAGCGCGCTGAAGTTGATGGATGAAGTGGTGAAAGATCGTTACGATCCTGCCCAGTGGAATATCTATGCGGCGCAGGCATCAGATGGCGATAACTGGGCGGATGACTCACCGTTGTGCCATGAGATTCTGGCGAAAAAACTGCTGCCGGTGGTGCGATATTATAGCTATATCGAAATCACCCGCCGCGCGCACCAGACCTTATGGCGTGAGTACGAGCATCTGCAATCGACCTTTGATAACTTTGCCATGCAGCATATCCGTGACCAGGATGATATCTATCCGGTGTTCCGGGAACTGTTTCATAAGCAGAGTGCCACAAGTTGAGATGAACCATTGACGATCGGCCAGTTACGTACTGTTTCTGGCTGATTTTTCAACATGATACGCCCTATACGCCGTTTACACTTGTCTCTGCCGGGCAACGCTCAACTCCAACGCTGAAATATCGCCAGATGACAACAGCGGTTGCAACGCCACCAGCGTCTCTTCCGCCAGTTGATACAAATCCAGCGCCAGCAATCGTTTAATATCCTCTTCGGGAAGTCGATATCTTATGATCTTCGCCGGATTCCCGCCGACAATCGCATACGGAGGTACATCTTTGGTCACGACAGCACCCGCAGCCACGACAGCGCCTTCTCCAACCGTCACGCCAGGCATAATCATCGCGCGCATACCTAACCAACAGCCATCCTTGAGAACCGTGTCTCCGCGAAACTGGTAGGCATCGTTGATGGACGCCATAAAGGGGTAAAGACTTATCCAGTCCAACCGGTGGGTACTGTTTCCCCCCATAACAATCACGCTCTCGGCACCAATACAGACGAAATTACCGATGATCAACTTATCCAGATGCCCGAGCGGTTCCCACTCTCTGCTAACCTCGTCGCCAAGTAAATATCGCACGACTGAAGCCTCAAAGCCTTTATCCCAGCAGTCGCTGTAATAACTGTGCGTCCCTTTAATTACGATATTGGGATTCGTCACTGTCTGGTGAAGATATTCCATTCTCGACCAGTGTTTTTCTGACATTCCAGTAGCCCTTTACTCAGTTATGTTCTTAACGCACATTACATCCTTTCTACCAGCGGATAGAAATCTTTATTTTCCCGCTGCATACGCTCAAACACTTTGCGTAATACGGTATTGGCGTTGCGTCTGAACGCCTCGTCATTACCCATCAACTTGCTGGCAATATTCCAGCGGCGCGAAAACGCATCATACTCACCAACAATATCCGCCATTTCACGTTGAAATTGGGTACTGACCTGTCTGAGTTTACTATTCCCATCCTGTTCAATTTGAGGATAAAGAAACTGATCTTCCGCTGACAGATGCGTTTTAATGATCGCACTCATGCTCACGATCGCCGCAGCAATTTGCTGCGCATTGGATGATACCCCGGACTGGCTTAACGTACGTAGAAAAGATATTTTTTCGAGAATATCAACGTGCTGATGTTTCATTTTATCCAGATTCATCCCTTTATCCTTTTTATTTACCCTTTACGGAACAGCAGGCGATATAGTTGAGTTGGTGACGCTGTGCGCGGAAAAAACGGAACATCTTAAGAAAACGCTGGCGATTCTCATGCGTGCGTAGTCCGTTATAAGCAATTTTAAGGGCGCCGTTAAATCCCTCATCACGAATTAACCCCTGCGGCGACATTAGCGACATTTCACCATTTTGCTGTAGCACCTGTTCAAATCCCGCGCCCAGAAATAGATCGCGCCAGCCTTGCTGCGTCAGTGGACTCACATTTGACTTCACAACCTGCTGAAGCTGGTTTTGATCGCCCTCTCCCAGTTTTTGCGCCGTAAACATAATGTCATGGGTTAACAAGCGCCCACCAGGTTTCAGTACCCGATGGTATTCCGCAATCAACTTCGTCTTAGCCTTATCACCGTACATCGTGAGCATGGCTTCATTAATCACCACGTCAAAACTGTTGTCGGCGAAAGGAATAGTATTCGCATTAGCGGCCATGACATGAATGTGATTTTCCAGCCCATGGACAGCGACGTTATTTCTCGCCTTAACCAGCGCATTTTTATCCATATCAATGGCGTATACAGTGCAGCCAAAGCGTTGCACCAGTTCAATCGCCGTGGTCGCCATGTTACACGCCACTTCAAGCACCTGACTGTCTGACGTCAATTGCGACTGGCTGAACAGCCATTCTGTGGCTTCTATACCCCCCGGGCGCAGGCGGGTTTTCCCCAGGCTGGCCAGAAATGTATGGCCTGCTTTTTCCATCGTACTCATCGGCCTGTCTCCTTTTCTATAAGTTGCATTATAAATACAACATTAGAGATTAAAGGTGAAGAGTACGAATGATTTTTATTACAAAAATAGCCAACAATGGGTCATTCCCATACCGTTAGAGTGGACGTTTAGCGTGTGATAAACTGAAGTATCGGACTTACAGGGCTGAAAAACATTATGAAATTTCATCATAAAGCGCTCCGGCACTTTATCTCCGTAAGCGTTATTGTTTTGACCTCTTCTTTTCTGGTGTACGAACTGATTGCCAGCGATCGGGCAATGAACGCCTATATGCGTTATGTCATTGAGAAAGCCGACTCTTCTTTCCTGTATGATAAATACACTAATCAGAGTATTGCCGCCCATTTAATGCGCCGTTTTTCATCGCCCAAAGCCCCTGTTTCTGCTGAACAACGAAAAGCACTGTGCCAGGCATTTGAGCACGTTAACGGCACGTACGGGCTGAATCTCACCTCACATAGCTACCTGCCGTTACGCGGTACTTTACAGACCCACTCAGCAAACTGTATTGAACAACTTGATGACATATTCTTGTTGCCCGCTTTCGACCAGGCGGTCAACGTCAATCGTGAACTGGTCGATTATGGCCATGGATTAGCCACACTGGAGTATAAATTTCGTTATTACATTGATTTAAATAATAACTATATCTATTTCTACAACCTGATTAACTCTAATCAGTTCACGATGAATCATTGGTCTTTTTTGCAAAAAGGCACGCTGGGAATTCACCAGAACGATATCGATGATGTTTTTACCGGCCGCACCGTCATTTCCAGTATTTATGAGGATGATCTGACGCAAGAAAAAGTCATGAGCTTTATCACCCCGGTCTATTACGCCGGTAAACTCAAAGGCGTCGTGATGGTGGATGTGAACAAGGACAATCTGCGGCATATTTTTTATACCAGCGATCGTCCCCTCGTCTGGCGTTATCTGAACGTCACGTTGTCTGACGTCAGTTCAGGAAAAGAGATCGTCATCAACCAGAGTGAATCAAACCTGTTCCAGTATGTGCAATATGTTAATGATATTCCCGGCGGAATACGGATCACACTCTCCCTTGATTTAATGTACTTTATTGTCTCTTCCTGGAAAATTTTCGCTTTTTACCTGCTGGCAACCGCGCTACTGCTGAATTTGGTCAGAACCCACTTTCGTTTGTATCATAACGTCCGGCGCGAAAATATCAGCGATGCGATGACCGGGTTGTACAACCGTAAAATCTTAACGCCAACGCTTGAGCAACGTTTGCAGCAACTGGTCAACGCCGGAACGCGGGTGACATTTATCGCTATTGATTGTGACAAGCTAAAAACCATTAATGACACGCTGGGACACCAGGAAGGCGATCGTATTATCACTATTCTGGCCAAAGCGATTCAAAACGCGATCCGCAAAAGTGATTATGCTATTCGCCTCGGGGGCGATGAGTTCTGCATGATTCTGATCGATTATCCTGCCGAGCTCACTCCTCAGTTGCTGGAACGGATCGACGAGAACTTACACATTATTGCGCCGGGGACCTCCGTTAGCTTTTCCGCCGGCATTTATAATATGCAGCCGGGTGACACCATTAACGATGCTTACAAAGCCTCTGACGCCCAGCTGTATCTCAACAAACAGAAAAAGCACCCTCGTTCGTGATACTTTTTCTGCGCAGGATTTTTATTGTGGTATCAGGAGTAAGAGATGACGGAAGTAAATACAGGTAATGTAACCCATCAACGTTTGGTCGCGTTATTGTCGGAACACGGCGCAACGTACCGCGTGGTCAGCCACGACGCCGTCGGCAAATGCGAGGCGGTATCAGAGATTCGTGGCACAGCCTTGGGTCAGGGTGCAAAAGCTCTGGTGTGTAAAGTGAAAGGCAATGTCGTCAATCAGCATGTGCTTGCTATTCTTTCTGCCGATCAACAGGCTGATCTGAGCCAACTCGCCAGCCATCTTGGCGGCTTGAGGGCCTCCCTGGCAAGCCCTGCTGAAGTGGATGAACTGACGGGATGCGTCTTTGGCGCCATTCCTCCTTTCAGCTTCCATCCTCAGCTCAAGCTGGTCGCCGATCCACTCTTGTTCGAGCGTTTTGATGAGATTGCCTTTAACGCCGGGGTGCTGGACAAATCGGTCATTATGGACACCCAGGATTACCTGCGCATTGCGCAACCGGAGTTAGTCACGTTTCGCCGCACGCAATAACACGCTATAACGCCCCGTTACCGGCACAGAAACGCACGGTTATGCGTTCGCCCAAATAGCGTATACATCACTAAAAAAAGCCTGTTCCACCACGCATTTGCGCGTACAGTAAGCAGGCTTATCTTTTTTGGCAAGGAAACTACGATGTTTGATGTCACTCTGCTGATCCTGCTCGGACTGGCAGCTCTGGGCTTTGTCAGCCACAACACCACTGTCGCCGTTTCAATCCTGGTGCTGATTATTGTCCGTGTCACCCCGCTGAACACCTTTTTCCCGTGGATTGAAAAACAGGGCCTGACTGTCGGGATTATTATCCTGACGATTGGCGTGATGGCACCGATCGCCAGCGGAACGCTACCGCCCTCCACGCTCATTCACTCCTTCGTAAACTGGAAGTCACTGGTCGCCATTGCTATCGGCGTATTCGTCTCCTGGCTGGGTGGACGTGGCGTCACGCTGATGGGCAGTCAGCCGCAGTTAGTCGCCGGGTTGCTGGTCGGTACGGTACTGGGCGTTGCGCTGTTTCGCGGCGTCCCTGTGGGGCCGCTCATCGCCGCGGGTCTGGTTTCGCTGATTGTGGGGAAACAGTAGCCAGCCCCGTCAGATAACGGCCTGGGGTTTGACCCAGGCCTTTTTTGAACATGGTGATAAAGGCGGTTGTTGAATCGTAACCCAGCATGTGGGCGACCTGCTGGACGTTACGACCATCAACCAGCGCCTGTAATGCCAGAATCAACTGTAGTTGCTGACGCCAGCGGCGAAAACTCAGCCCGGTCTCTTTCACCACCAGCCGGGCAAGATTGCGTTCGCTCATCGCAAACACGCTAGCCCACTGGCCCAAGGTCTGCCATTGCGCGGGCTCCTGCGCCATCGTTGCGACCATCCTGCGAATTTTCGGATGATCGGAAACCGGCAGCTGCATTTGCTCCTGCGGTTGCTGCGGAAGTTCATCAAACAAAACCTGCGTCAGCCGCTGCGTTGACGGCTCCAGCCGCTGGGCATCGGTTCTGGTCGCCAGCGAAAGAATCAGTTCCCGGCAGAGTGGTGATATTTTCAGCGTGCAGCAACGTTCAGGCATCACCACCGCCTGCGGTTCAATAAACAAAAAACACAGCTCAGCGCCAACGGTGACGTGATTACTGTGAGGGATCTCACCCGGGATCCACACCGCGTACTGGGGTGGCACCATCCACATGGCGTGTTCAACTTCACAGGTAATCGCGCCATGCAATGCCAGGATCAACTGGCCTTTACGGTGCTGATGCAGCGGGCTGAAGAGTTCATCTTCCTGAGCCTGAATACAAAAAGCCACAGCGGCATCGTGATAGCGATCCGGTTCATACCCGTCCAGCCTCAGTCCCAGCATAACGTTGTCCGATTTTAGCGATAATCTGTCATTTTAGCTTGATTCATCCATGGTGTAAAAACGGTAAGGTATCGCCTCGCCTGACGATAAGAGAAAAAGATGACCTATTCCCCTTCCCCCCGCGGCAAACAAGGTGCGTTGCTGATTGCGGGTATCCTGATGATCGCCACCACGCTTCGCGTTACCTTTACCGGTGCTGCGCCACTGCTGGATGCCATTCGCGCAGATTACGCGCTGACGACCGCCCAGACGGGGCTCCTGACTACCCTGCCGCTGCTGGCCTTTGCGTTAGTTTCCCCCCTGGCGGCGGGCGTTGCCCGTCGATGGGGTATTGAGCGCAGTCTGTTTGCCGCCATGCTGCTGATTTGCGCCGGTATTGCCATACGTTCATTGCCCTCGCCGCCATTCTTATTTGGTGGAACCACCCTCATTGGCTGTGGGATAGCATTAGGCAACGTGCTGCTTCCGGGGCTGATTAAGCGTGATTTTTCACAACATGTCGCAAAACTTACCGGGGCGTACTCGTTGACGATGGGAGCTGCGGCCGCCATTGGCTCAGCCATCGTGGTGCCGCTGGCGCTTAACGGATTCGGCTGGCGCGGTGCGCTGATGATGTTGATGGTCTTTCCGCTGCTGGCGCTGTTTATCTGGCTACCGCAGTATCGCCAGACGAGCCATGCCACGATGAGTAACTCGCGCGCGTTGCATTCCCGAGGGATCTGGCGCTCCAGCCTCGCCTGGCAGGTGACGCTGTTTTTGGGGATCAACTCACTCGTCTATTACGTGATTATCGGCTGGTTGCCCGCTATTTTGATTAGCCATGGCTACAGCGAGGCGCAGGCGGGTTCGCTGCACGGTTTGCTGCAACTCGCTACTGCCGCACCCGGCTTACTGATCCCTTTAATCTTGTTTAAATTGAAGGATCAACGCGCCATTGCCGCTTTGGTCTCATTAATGTGTGCGATTGCAGCCGCAGGATTCTGGCTGCTACCCAACCAGGCCGTGTTGTGGACGATTTTATTTGGCTTTGGCTCGGGCGCGACGATGATCCTCGGACTGACGTTCATCGGACTTCGTGCCAGTTCTGCGCACCAGGCGGCTGCGCTATCCGGTATGGCGCAGTCTGTGGGGTACTTGCTGGCGGCGTGTGGACCGCCGTTAATGGGCAAAATTCACGACCTCAACGGTAACTGGCAGATACCGTTGATTGGCGTCGCCCTGCTAGCGACGCTGATGGCTGTGTTTGGCCTGTATGCTGGACGCAGCCGTGAGATAACCTCGCCATAACGCATGGGGCAGGCTCATTGCAGATCTGCCCGACTTTTTATCCGCGCGCCGCGCGTAACATCGCCTGAACCAGTGGCACGGGTTTCCCCGCCAAGGCACCCCGTTCATGTTGAAAGAGCGTGCCAACATAAAAAGGATGCGTCACCAGTTCAATGGCACGAATATCTCCCGCCTCATCCCAGCCCGTCACGCGTAAATCCCCACGCTCCAGTTCGTCGGCAAAGGCTTGCGATACGCCGTAGTTGCAGTGATAACCTTCAGAGATCACCTCCTGATTGTAGGCTCTGGCGATCAGCGTATTCGCCCGCAGTTCGATATCATCCGTTTTTTCGACCAGCGAGCAGTTCAATGGGGCAATTACCATGCGACCTTCGGTATCCGTTTCTGCGTGTGCGGCATCGTGCCAACCCAGCACGTTGCGGGCATATTCGAGGATGGCATGCTGAAAACCACCGCAGGTGCCGAGAAAGGGAATACTGTTTTCACGGGCGTAACGAATAGCCGTCAGCGCACCTTCTGGATGCTGATACGGGCTACCGGGCACCACCCAAATAGCGTCATAGCCGACCAGGTCCTCACCGCTATTAATATCCGATGTGGTTAGCCAGTCGTAATCCGCCATTAATTCCAGCACCGCGGCAGCGTCATCAATAGCAAGGGGAATCGCCTGATGCGCGACAATGTCAGGGTTGTAGTCACCGACCAGCGCAATGCGAAGTGTATTTTTTACAGGGGAAATGTCCATGAGAGTTTCCTTGTGTCCAGACAATAAGGGACAACATAAGGAGCCTCACCCTACCGATATTTTGTTGTTTTCACAATCCCTTAAATTGGGAGTCAGTCGCGACAAAATGCTATAATGGTCACGTTTTACGATCTTAATGTACCGTAAAGACGATAATAAAACGTCTCCATTCGGTGACATAACGGAGCGGATTGAGAAATGAATATTCAATGTAAACGCGTGTATGACCCGGCTGAACAAAATGATGGTTATCGCGTTCTGGTCGACAGACTGTGGCCACGGGGGTTAAAAAAAACCGACCTGGCCTGCGATGAGTGGAATAAAGCGCTCACGCCCTCGACTGAATTACGCAAAGCATTTCATGCTGAACTTATTGATTTTAAACATTTCGCAGAACTATACCGCGCCGAGCTTGCTCAACAGCAGCAGGAAGGGAAACGGCTTGCTGACATCGCGCGTCAACAGACCGTCACGCTACTGTATGCGGCAAAAAATACGCAGCAAAACCACGCTCTCGTGCTGGCCGAGTGGCTACGTCAATGGTAGCAGGCTCTCACTGCGTTTTAGCCGGGTGATCTCTGCGCCAAAGCGCCCATTCGTCGATTACTTCTCCTCCGGGGAGCTTGCAGTCAGAACGTACCCCTTGCGGCGTTTGTACCGCAATCAGCGAACCTCCTTTTTGCTGGCAATAGACGGATGCCGGATTCGCCATACCCACTTTCGGTGGCATTGGTGCATCGGGTTGCGTCGAACATCCCGCTAACATCAGCATACTTGGCAACACAATAAACATAGATTTCATGACCGCTCCTGCAAATAATGTTATTGCGGAAGATTACCCTGACTGCCCGCCTACCTCCATGTTTTACTGATGCGTTTTCATTCTCCGCTTACATTTCATACAGTTCGGCTTGTTTCATCTTTCACAGTGTTGTTTTATCATGCAGGCATCACCGTCGTTGTTACTACTCAGGAGTATTTACCTCTCATGTCTGACATGATCCTTGCCAGAGTCTCACAATCATTAGCCACCGAGCAGTCTGTTGAGGGTCTGGTTCGGCAACTTCTGGAGATGCTGGAAATGGTGACTGACATGGAGTCGACCTATTTAACCAAAGTCGATTTAGATGCACGCCTGCAGCATATTCTGTATGCACGTAACAGCCGACAGATGCATATACCCGAGGGTTTGTCGGTGCCGTGGGATGAAACGTTGTGCAAGCGCGCAATCGAAGAAAACTGCCTGTACAGTGATAACGTCCCCGCTCGCTGGCCAGACTGTGCCGCCGCACGCGCGCTGGAAATTACCACCTTTTTGAGCACGCCAGTCCACCTTCCGGATGGGACATTTTACGGCACGCTTTGCGCCACCAGCCGGCAGCAACAAACGTTGAGCCAACGCGGAGAGCAGGTCCTGCATCTGTTTGCGAGTCTGATTGCCCAGTCGATTCAAAAAGAGTCACTGGTGGCGCAATTACGTGAAGCGAATGCGGCACTCATTGCACACTCCTACACCGACGCGCTCACCGGATTACCTAATCGTCGGGCCATTTTCGAAAATATGGAAACCCTCTTTTCGCTGGCTCGCCATTTGCAGCAAAAAATTATCGTCGCCTATATTGATTTAGATGATTTCAAGCTGATCAATGACCGTTTTGGCCATGAAGTTGGTGACCAATTTTTGATCCAGGTTGGGCAACGTTTGCGCCATGTGTGTAGTGAAAACGATATTCTCGGCCGACTGGGCGGCGACGAATTTCTCGTCGCGGGTCTGTCACAAAAAAGTGAAGAAGATCAACACACGCGCATGCAAAGGGTTAAAGACCAGTTGCAACAACAACTCTGCGGCGACTATCAGCTTGGCGCTATCAGCCTGTTTTATCCTGGCGCCAGCCTGGGCGTGATTGAAGTCGATCCGCGAGAAACCGACTTAAACTGTGCGCTTCATAACGCTGATAGCGCGATGTACCTGGATAAAAAACGCGAGGGCAAAACTGCTTTTGTCACGCATTAAGCCCTGTTATTCTGGCTCATCTTCACATAACGTTGGCTGGTGAAACCATGCGGATTGGTATTATTTTTCCTGTCATTATCTTCATTTCCGCCGTTGTTTTTTTATCCTGGTTCTTTATTGGCGGCTACGCCGCTCCGGGAGCATAACCATGAAAAAAACAACGCTCATCATGATTGGCGTCGCCATTATTGTGGTACTCGGCACCGAATTGGGCTGGTGGTAAAAAAATAAAGGCCACACGAAGTGGCCTCTACTTCAATATCTGTTTTGATTTAGCTTTTGACTTTTCTGTAGATAAACAGAACAACGAGCGCGCCGATAATCGCCACGGCAAAGCTGCCAAAGTTGAAACCATCCACTTTGCCAAAGCCAAGCAATGTACTGATCCAACCGCCAACGACTGCACCGATAACCCCTAAAATAATAGTCATAAAGAATCCGCCGCCGTCCTTGCCCGGCATAATCCATTTTGCCAATATCCCAGCGATAAGACCGAAAATAATCCATGAAAGTATACCCATTTTTTTCCTCGCTTATGTTTTTACGTGAACGATTGACTCGTTATTTAAAAGCATAGCATAGCGCCGAAAAATTAAAATTTGTGATCACCATCACCATGGATTTTCATCTTATTCCGATGTTTCATGATCTTAGATCACCGCAAATGGCGATCTTTTCTGACGTTTATCGTCATTAATGTCGTTTCGTCAGTGACTTTACGTTTAATTTCGCAGCCCAACCCTACCGTGACTACGTTTTCAATTCTGGCACACTTTATGCTTTAACAGCCCGTCACTACGATACATCGTAGCCCGTGACCTATTCACGTGGCTGCGTCTACAATTCGCGCTATTTCAGCATTTAACAGGTCTGTTATTGATGAAAAAAATCACCAGTGTATGCCCATACTGCGGGGCCGGGTGCAAGCTCAAGCTTGTTGTTGAAAATAACAAAATCATCCGCGCCGAAGCCGCTGAAGGGGTGACCAACCAAAACCAGCTATGTCTGAAAGGCTACTACGGTTGGGATTTTCTTAACGACACGCGCCTTCTGACTCCCCGTCTAACTCGCCCGCTGATCCGTTATGAAAAAGGGGGAAAGTTCACGCCCGTCAGCTGGGATGAAGCCATTCGCTACACGGCAAAACGCTTATCCGACATCAAAAATGCTCATGGTCCCCGCGCCATCATGACTACTGGCTCTTCCCGTGGAACAGGAAATGAGACCAACTATGTGATGCAAAAGTTCGCGCGTGGCGTGCTCAACACCAATAATGTCGACTGCTGTGCTCGCGTATGTCATGGCCCTTCCGTTGCCGGATTACAGGAAACCTTAGGCAATGGCGCGATGAGCAATTCCATCAGCGACATTGAAAATTCCAAATGCCTGCTCATCTTTGGCTATAACTGCGCAGACTCTCATCCGATAGTCGCCCGCCGGGTCATCAAAGCCCGTCAGAACGGGGCGAAAATCATTGTCTGCGATCCTCGCCGCATTGAAACCGCGCGTATTGCAGACCAGCACCTGCAGTTGAAAAATGGCTGTAACATGGCGCTGGTCAACGCCTTTGGACACGTGCTGATTGAAGAGCAGCTCTACGATCGTGAATACGTACAAAAGCATGCCGAAGGCCTGGAAAGCTATTGGGAAACCGTAAAGGACTATGCGCCTGAAACCGTTGAACACCTCACCGGGGTGCCAGCTCAACAGGTACGCCAGGCGATGCGCACCTTTGCCGCCGCACCGTCAGCGACGGTGATGTGGGGAATGGGCGTGACGCAGTTCGGCCAGGCTGTCGACGTCGTGCGTGGGTTGTCGAGTCTGGCCTTGCTGACCGGCAATCTGGGTCGACCTAACGTCGGCGTCGGCCCGGTACGCGGGCAGAATAACGTTCAGGGCGCATGCGACATGGGCGTGCTTCCCAATCAATTTCCGGGCTATCAGGACGTTACCGATTCCGCAGTGAGAGCGAAATTTGCTCAAGCCTGGGGGATTGACGTCAACCTGATGGATGACAAGGTGGGCACACGGATCACCGAAGTCCCGCATCTGGCGATTGAAGGCAAAGTTAAAGCCTACTACATCATGGGGGAAGATCCGCTGCAAACCGAAGCCGATTTGGGCCTGGTTCGAGAAGGCTTCAACGCGCTTGATTTTATCGTGGTGCAGGACATCTTCATGACCAAGACGGCGGAAATGGCCGACGTTATCCTGCCCGCAACCTCATGGGGCGAACACGGTGGCGTCTTTACCTGCGCCGATCGTGGTTTTCAGCGTTTTGAGAAGGCGATCGAACCCACCGGGGATGTGAAGCGCGACTGGGAAATTATCAGTCTGTTGGCGACCGAAATGGGTTACCCAATGCAGTATCAAAACAACCAGCAAATCTGGGATGAGATGCGCGAACTCTGTCCGCTATTCTATGGGGTAACGTATGAGAAAATGGGCGATATGGGCCATATTCAGTGGCCTTGCCCGGATCTCGATCACCCTGGCACCCCGTATCTCTATCAGAATAGTCGGTTTGATACCGCCAACGGTAAGGGCAAGCTGTTTGCCGCTCAGTGGCGAGCCCCTGCCGAAGTACCGGATGAAAAATACCCGATGGTGCTCTGTACCGTACGCGAAGTGGGGCATTACTCCTGTCGTTCCATGACCGGCAATTGCGCAGCACTGCAGGCGCTGGCAGATGAACCGGGCTATGTGCAAATCAATACTCAGGATGCCGCCAAACAGGGGATCCGTCATCGTGACCTGGTGTGGGTGAGTTCCCGTCGAGGGAAAGTCATCAGCCGTGCCGATGTCTCCGAGCGCATCAATAGCGGAACGGTGTATATGACGTATCAGTGGTGGATTGGCGCATGTAACGAGTTAACCCAGGATAATCTTGATCCTATCTCGAAAACGCCGGAAACCAAGTATTGCGCGGTGAATATCGAACACATCACCGATCAACATTGGGCAGAGAAGTATGCTGCGCAATCATATAGCGAGATGAAGTCACGTTTATGTGAGGCTATTGCGTAAATAACAGTACACACAGCCTGAGTCTTTTGTTCAAGGCTCAGGCTGTTATTTCGATCACTTAGCCAGCAGTTGCTTGCCTACACGAACAGATGCGTATTCTTCCTTCTTATCTCGCCGCATAAAACCAAGGTTCATCAGAAATAATCCCACCATAAACGGCAGTTCATACAGCTCTTCAATAAGATCGCCGTAATGGGCATTATGCAGAAACAGTGGCGACAGCAGGCGATGATGTTCTACGGTGTCAGATATTAAAAATGCACAGGTGGTGATTGCCAGCAGCCAAATCGGCAGCGGTTCATTACGTACACGACGTGCAATATCCTGCCGTAAGCGCTTCGACAATAACACTGGCAGAATAATCATGGCAATTAACACGACTGAAATGGTTCTGAACAGAAGTTTAGGGTGCTCAGGGAAATAATCACGTCCCCAACTGGTGCTTCTGCCCAGTAAAACCAGCCACCACACTGCCGCCCACAGCCAAAATTGCTTCTCACCTTCAGGACGAGATAAAGGCCGAATATAGACGAGAGTAAATATCGCGCCAAACAGTAGCCACAGCGCCTGCCCATTTTCAATCCATCTGACAACGGTGC
Source organism: Citrobacter sp. wls718 (assembly GCF_005280945.1). Classification (NCBI taxonomy): domain Bacteria; kingdom Pseudomonadati; phylum Pseudomonadota; class Gammaproteobacteria; order Enterobacterales; family Enterobacteriaceae; genus Citrobacter; species Citrobacter sp. wls718. The sequence goes on along the minus strand of NZ_SZWV01000118.1, from coordinate 11,890 downwards.
CGTTTAACAGAGGAAGATTCCAGTTTGCGGTGAACGGGATCGCGACGATGACCAATCCAAGAATGAGTGTGGGTAATGTAAGCTGGGTGTTCAATTTCATAAGCAAGATGTTCTGTAGTGTTACTGTGTACCGATCATAACCCCTGTGAATGGTTGCCTATTAGCAATGAATGCGATGTTCTTAAGGTTTTCTTAAGAATTCTTTTTTCGGACTGTTTAAGTAACCAGTCACAGGATGTCAGTCAATAAAAAAACCGCAGCATGCTGCGGTTTTTTATATAAATCATAGAGTAACGGCGTTTATGGCGTTACCAGCCGCAAACATCGTGTTCATTTTCTGTATCGTACGAACGTACGGTATTCACCAGATCTTTGACCACTTCGGCTGCCACGTCGGGTACCAACAGCGTCATTGGCGCTTCCGTTTCATAATCAACAGAAACGCCATTGCTGTTATTGGTTACGGTGACGGTATAGGTTGCTTTACTCATGACTCACTCCTTGCCGGTACGCACGACTTTTCGTTGATTAGCACTCTCCATCAGAACCTCAGGCGCAACGAAAAAATCGATATTAAAGTAGGTGTCGTCGGTCATCACTTCGATGTTATGCCATTTTTCCGGTGGAAAAACGCCAAACTGACCGGCTTCAATAATCATCACCTCTACGGGCTCCGGGCTGTGCTCATCTGCGAATCCGAGATATTTGACCGCCCCCTGCATAACCGACAGTCGAGGATAAACCCCCGCACGGGTACCTTTATCAAGGTGGCGTTCGAAAATTCCGGCAGGCGCAGTGTCTTTGTTCCAGAACGGTGTTGAGCGTGTATGAATGTGATTCTGTGGAATTTGAAGCATCTTTCTTCCCTTTTCCAGTCGACAACCAGCGAGCCTTATTGAATCGCTGCTGTGAACAGGGTACGCCTCAAAATATACATTTAAAATACCATTTATTGGTTAGTATTCTTACTGATGGACAATGATAAGAATGGGGAAAAACGCAAAGCCCGCCGCCTGGAGCGGGCTAATGGTGTTAAGACTGAAGCGTCGCCAGACGGGCGGCAAATCCCACAAAAATTAAACCGATGAGAGAATTGCCCACCTTCGCCAGTTTCTTCTTGGTGCGAATATACTGCGTGACAAAAGCACCGGAGAAAATAAGGAAGCTCAGGTAGAAAAAGCTCACGATTTCAAGCGTAATGGCCAAAATAAAGAACGACAACCCTGAATGTGTTGCATTGACGTCAATAAATTGAACGAAAAACGACACATAAAACAGAATGGCTTTTGGATTAGTCAGACTCAAAATTAATGCACGTTTGAAAATAGCACCAAAGGGCGTTTCTTCGGCCGCAGTCTCCGTGGCCTTCGATTTTAACGTGGCATACAGAATCTTCGCGCCGAGATATAACAGATAAAAAGCCCCCAGATAACGCACGATATTAAACAAAACGGGCGTTGTTTTGATCAGTGCCGCAACACCTGCGTAGGCCAAAAACATCAGCACGGCATCACCGATGAACACCCCGCAGGCTGCAAGGTAACCGCCCTTCACCCCTCGCCCTACGCTGTTCTTCAGCACGAATATCGTATTGGGCCCCGGTACCAGTACAATAAAAATAGCCCCCACCAAATACGTCCAGTAATTCAGAACTCCATACTCTGCGAACACGTTAACCTCTTCCTGATAAAACACATGCACTTGCTGCGAGACAATATGCTAACGAATGCATCACCTGATGGAAAGAGAAGCTTATGAATAGCGCACTCTGTTGCAGAATATTTTTCGTTCCAGATTTGCAACGATGAAACTCATTTTTGCGACTACCCAATACCCCGGATAGCCACTACTGTTTATCAATAGATTTCGCCGTCGAGGCCCCCTCTCATCACCTGGAGAAAGAAAAAATGACGATTACCTATAAACGTGTGGATAAGGATCAGGCTGCCGTACTGTTGGTCGATCACCAGGCAGGTTTACTGTCGCTGGTCCGTGATATTGATCCCGACAAGTTTAAAAACAACGTGCTGGCGCTGGCCGATCTGGCGAAGTACTTCAAACTCCCCACCATTCTGACCACCAGCTTTGAAACCGGTCCTAATGGCCCTCTGGTTCCTGAGCTGAAAGCGCTGTTTCCTGACGCCCCTTACATTGCCCGCCCGGGGCAGATTAACGCCTGGGACAACGACGATTTTGTCAACGCGATTAAAGCGACGGGTAAAAAACAGCTGATCATTGCCGGTGTCGTCACCGAAGTGTGCGTCGCCTTCCCTGCACTATCGGCCATTGAGGCAGGGTTCGACGTGTTCGTGGTTACCGATGCGTCCGGCACCTTTAACCCGCTGACCCGCGACTCTGCCTGGAACCGTATGTCTTCTGCCGGCGTGCAGTTGATGACCTGGTTCGGTCTGGCCTGTGAATTACACCGCGACTGGCGTAATGACGTTGAAGGGCTGGGCACGCTGTTTTCCAACCATATTCCTGACTATCGCAACCTGATGACCAGCTACAGCACGCTGGCTTCCGGAAAATAATATCCGCAATTT
>NZ_SZWV01000118.1:0-9307 GCF_005280945.1 Citrobacter sp. wls718 | reverse complement strand
CGCCGTTATCGGCGGGTTTAAATACAGCCGGATGGGAATTAATGATGCAGCATCTCGTCAATCACCGCTTCTGCTTTGAGCTGATACGGATAATAGGTTGGCCAGTTGTCCATCTCTTCAAGCAGCGCTGCCTGTGAGGTATTTCCCATAAAGATGTGATAGTGGCTCGATTTGCGTGGCGCGATAATATGATCGCTAAATTGAACGTATTTCGGCGCCTGACTATTTGCCTCTTTGCACTCAAACAGATACCGCACACCTTTCTTGCCTGACGTATAGGTCAATATTTTGTATCCGGCGTAATCATATTTACACGACGCGACCTTATTACCCGTATGAAATTCCATCACACCGTTTTCGATACCGATAGTGTCCACGCTAGTGGCATAGCCTGTGCGGTAATAGGTTTTATACTCCTCCGCCGTTTTACTTTTATCCTTTTCGGCCTTCTGCTTGAATACCGGATCCAGTTCACCGCTCTGCAGATAAGGGTAAACGGACTGCCACACGCCATCCCAGTCGCTCAGAGCCCTGTCCTTCACATGGCTATTATCAAAAACGCCCTCTGACGCTTTTTGCTCTATTTCTGTCATCGGCGCGCCATGGGAATGGTGCCCATGTGCCAGGACCTGACTACTGGCTAACAGCATCCCCAAAACAACCGCCAGTCTTTCCAAACGAATAGCCAAAATTTCACCCTCGATATGGTTGCGAGTAAATTGTTATAATATAACGTAACAATTTAATCAACGCGGATATGCAAAATTCATCCACAGCGATAAATCGGCCACACGGAGAAAGGACGACTACGGCCAGGGCAACCTTCGCGAACAAAGCTGATCAAGCAATGCCTGCTGATGGCTAATGATGAGCATTCCTAACGGACGACGCTGGCATTCTTCAAGAAGCAGCGCCCATATGTCTCGTTGAATAGAAGGGTCAAGCTGGGCGGTAATTTCATCGGCAATGAGAAAACGCGTGCGCGGATCAAGCGCGCGCAGTAGCGCAATACGCGCCAGTTCACCACCAGAAAGCTGCCCGGGTCGGCGGGTTAACCACTCGGGATTAATATGTAAGCGGGCGAGCGTTGAGGCATCCGGCAGCCAGGCATCCCGCACCGCATCACCGGTACTTCGCCAGGGGTTGAACGTCAATTCAGGATGTTGCGGCACCAGTTGTACCGGGCAATATTGCCCGACCGGTAACGGTTTATCATCGACTAAAATCTCACCGGAGGTTGGTTTTTGCCAGCCAGCCAGCACGCGTCCCAACGTGGTTTTCCCGGTCCCGCTAGGAGCGCAAATCCCCATGCGCTCCCCGACAGCCAGCGAGAACGTCAGGTTTTGCCACAGCACCTTACCGCCCTGGCGTATAACAACATCACGACAGCACAGCATTCAGCTCTCCAAATAGTTGGTTTCTCTCAGGTAACGCCCGCCATTGCCGCTGCAAATATTCGCTGATATCGCCACGCAGCAGCTGTTCCCGACTCACGTTATCCGATACCCGTCCCTGATGCAGGGCAACAATCCGGTCCGCATGGCGTGCAGCCAGCGTGAGATCGTGGGTTACCCACAGCACACCACAGCCCTGCTCGCAAAGGCCTCGTAAATGCCCCAGCAGTTGATTCGCCAAAGGCGCATCCAGCCAGGCGGTAATTTCGTCAGCAAGGATATAGCGCGCCTGACTGAGTGACGCATGGCACGCCAGAACACGTTTTGCCATCCCACCGGACAGTTGGCGCGGGAAAGCACCTAATACGCTGGTGTCCAGTTGGCTCCGTTCAAGAAGTTGCGTTACCTTCCCCGCGTCCCAGGGATGACCGGAGAGTTGACTCGCTCTTTTCAAATGCTTTTCAATGGTCAGCAGTGGATTAAGCGCCTGAACCCCTTGCGGTACATAACTAAAGGTATTGCCACGACATGCACGGATGTCATTACGGTCCAGCGTTTTTCCATCGAGGTTTATCGCGCCCTGAACGCGCAGATTGTCTGGTAACAGATCGAGCAGACACTGCAACAGCAGACTCTTACCTTCCCCGCTGCCGCCGACTAATGCCACCATTTGACCGGGGGCAATATCAAAAGAAATATCCTGGAGTAGCGATGACCACTTTCTCGCGCCGTACCAACGATAGCGCGCCACGTCCAGCGAGACCTGCTGTAAACTCAACATGCGTCACCTCTCAACCACAAACGATGTACCGCCCGGGCAAACTGATCAAATAACATCACCAGGCTGAACAGCATTAACCCCGGAAACAGCACCAGCCACCAGTTGCCGTGGCTGATAAATCGCAGCGCATCCGCCAGCAACAGACCCAGCGACGGCTCATGCGGCGCCAGCCCGAAACCAAGAAAACTTAACGCCGCGCTATGTAACACCGCGTGCGGAAACATCAACAACGTCCCGGTCAACCATTGTGGCAATAGCGCAGGTAAGTAGTGATGACGCCAGCAGTAAAAATGCCCGTGTCCCAGCCGCCGGGTCAGCATCAGGTAGTCACTGTGTGCGACGCGTTCCGCCTCCGCGCGCAGGATCAAGGCCAGACGCGGCCAATGGGTCAGCGCAACCGCCAGCACCACCCCACTTTTACCACCGCCGAGAGTAAAGCAGATCAAAATCAGCAGCAGCAGATGCGGCATCGACAACATCGCGTCGGTGACTAAGCGCATCAGAACATCCATGCGCGGATGCAAACGCGAAACCGCCGCCATCAATAAAGCAATTACCCCGCTACACACCGCCGCGCCGATACCAATTTGCAGGCTGGTTAACGCCCCCTGAAAGCAGCGCACCCATAAATCACGCCCGAGATTATCAGTGCCAAACCAGTGCAGCGCATCCGGTGGCAGATGGCGGGCCAGCAGATTAACGCTCAGTGCGTTATCCAGCGTAGCGTTGCCATAAATGGCGATGAAGAGTAAACCGCCCGCAGACAGCAGAAGGCGAATCAACGTTGGGGTTGGGTTATAGAGCATCTGGACGCTCCACCGCGCGATTTAGCACATGGACTAACCAGGAAGAGAGCGAGTTGCCGATGAACACCAGCACGGTGCTGAACAAGACAATCCCCATCAGCAGCGGCACATCGCCGCGTAATCCGGCATCAATGGTCGCCTGCCCCAGTCCGGGATATGCAAAGACTTTTTCTGCCAGCAATGCGCCGCCAAAAAGTTCGCCAAGCGAAGCAAATTGCAGGCACAGCGCAGGCGTTATCGCATGACGCAGGACCTGGTGGCGCAGCAGCGACCATCCCTTGTCTCCCTGCGAGCGAGCAAAGCGAACGAAGTCGCTTTTCATCACGCTGGCGATACTTTCTCGAGTGTGCAGCGTAATTTGCCCTAACCCCAATAAACTGAGGGCGCATACCGGAAGAATCAGATGACGCAGACGCTCTGTGAAGCCAGCCATATCACCACTGTTGCCAGGCTCCCACGCGCAGCAGACCGGGAGCACCGGCCAGCGCACCGCAAACACGGCCAGAAGCAGCATTCCTATCCAGAAGGTTGGCAACGATGAAAGCAGATAGCTGAGGCGGCAGATCATTTTATCCGGCCAGCGGTTCAGGAAGCGCCCGGCAACGAACCCCATTGCCGTACCCAGTAACCCCGACATCAACCATGCGCCACAGAGCAGAGCAAACGAGGTCGCAAAACGCTCTTTGATCACGCTGGCGACCGGTGCATTAAACAGCATCGAATACCCGAGATCACCCTGTAAGACGCGTGCAAACCAGTGCCCGAAACGCTCCCACAGCGGCTGATCCAGCCCCCAGCGTGCGGCGATACGCGCATACTGTTCTGGCGGAACATGCAGGAGATCGTTACCAATATAGGCACGAATCGGATCGACCGGCGAGAAGCTGAGCAAGATGAAGGTGCCAGCAGCGACCAGCACCAACAATACGATCAGCCGCAGAAAATGACCCACAACAGACTTCATCAACGGCAGGTCCAGGTCCATTCATCAAGATTGTTGAGCACGGACCAGCTGCCGTGAATTTCCGGCGCCCCTTTGCCCAGGTCAATGCACGGATTAGCCAGATAAGTATGCTGGATATTCAGCAACCATGCCCACGCAGCGTCACCCTGAACGCCTGCACCCTGCTTGCCATCCCACTCCACCTGCTGCCAGAAAGGCACTGCTTTTTGCCAGTCCGGCGCATCAATGGCCTGTTTGAGATGCTGTTCAACCGCAGGATTGCTGTAATAACCGGGGTTGTAATACTCAACGCCCGCGGCCTGCCCGCTGTAGTGATGGAAAAGCTCCATCGGATCTAAACTCCCCCAACCAAACAGCGTGGGATTCGAATGCATGTGGCGCTCAACGGTTTCCCAGCTTCCGGATTGCAGCGACACCGCAATGCCAACAGGTTCGAGCATGGCACGCACCGCTTCGGCTAAATCACGACGCGTACTGTCGCCGCTCGCATACCATAAGGTCAGACGGGCTGCTTTGCCGTCTTTTACACGTACACCATCCGGGCCAACTTTCCATCCAGCCTGTTCCAGAAGCGCGCGTGCTTTGTCACTGTCGCCATCTTTAAACGCAACCGACGGTCCCTGCCACGGCAGTCCCTGCACCGCGCTGTACGCCGGGATAGCGTGGCCTTCCATAACCTGTTCAGCCAGTTGCTTACGATCGATGGCGTAGTTAATAGCCCGTCTGATCGCGACGTCGGCCGTTATATCGTTACCGACCGGATAACCGTTAGCATCTTTTTTACCCGCAGGGACCATCGGGAACACGATCCCCCGGTTCTCTACGCTGTTGCGAACCCACAGCTTCAAATTGTCTTGTTGAGGTGCAACGGCCATTGATGGCGCAATACGCACCAACCCCAGTTGACCACTGCGTGCGGCCGCGTAAGCGTTATCTTCGTCCAGGAAGACAAACACCAGCCGGCTAAAATCATTTTTCTTACCCGCGTACCAAGGATTTGCTTCGACGATTAACTGTTGGCCCGGCTGAAAACTCACCAGCCGATAAGGGCCTGCGCCAATTGGATTTCTGGCAAAGGTTTTTTCATCGTATTGTTTTGCCGGAACAATGCCTAACGAGCCCAGCACGTTCACAAATGTACTCTGCGGACTGCGTAGCGTCATTTCTACCGTGCGATTGTCTTTCAGGCGGGCATGGGTGAAATTCCCCATGTCGATTTTCCCACCGCTTGTCGCGGCTTTGTTGAAGGTAAATACCACATCTTCCGCCGTGAGCGGGGAGCCATCAGAGAATTTAAGATCGGGTTTTAAGGTTAATGTCCAGGTTTTCCCATCAGCGCTGGTCTCCACCTTCTCCGTCAGCAGGTTTCCCCAGCTCATATCGGCATTTTGTTTTAACAAAGGTGCATGCAGGAGCAGATAGCTGCCGTGACTCCAGCCTAGCATCGGGTCGAATCCCTCCGTGGGTTCGGGTCCAATTGCCAGTTTCAATGTTTGCCCTTCCACCGCCGGTTGTGCTGCGAAAAGGGAGGTCGAAAATGCCAGAGTCAGTGCGCACGTCAACCGTGCCAGCTTGCCGTTAATCATTACCTTATCCCGCTTTTGCGTTGTTTTTATACCGCACAACAGCACATACCCGTTGTGAGGTCTCCTGGGGAAGGGATTATGGCGGACCACTTTGGCTAAAAAAATGATACAGCGCAGAAAAGTATGACGATTTTAAAAAAACATCATACAACTGTCGAATTCTCACCTCTCGACGTGCAGTGATTCACTGCCGTGATTTTTATCTCCTTCTCTATTATTCAATCTCATATTAAATGAATATTAATAATTACCGTAAAAACTACTCACGCGTTTTGTCATTACTCCCTATCTAAAATTAGTGACAATTTATGTATATTTATTCAAGAAATATACAGAGAGTGACAAGTTATGTAAATTTGTAATGATAATTATTTGTATTATCATTTTCATCAATTATCTTACTGCCTTTGAATTTTTAACAAAGGAAGTTTGACTATGCGTTTAAAACCTGTTGCCTCTGTCGTTCTGTCCTGCCTTGGATTCAGCGGTACTTATGCCTTCGCCGATGATGTCATGGTCGTGACCGCGTCGGGTTACGAAAAAAAGATCACCAACGCGGCTGCCAGCGTGTCGGTTATTTCTCAACAAGAATTACAAACCAATAAATATAATGACTTAGGTGAAGCCCTGCGCTCCGTTGAAGGGGTTGATGTTGAAAGCAGCACCGGTAAAACCGGCGGTCTGGAGGTCAGTATTCGCGGCATGCCTGCCAGCTATACGCTGATCCTGATAGACGGTATTCGTCAAAATGGCAGCAGTGACGTGACGCCCAACGGCTTCTCTGCCATGAACACCAGTTTTATGCCTCCGCTGGCAGCCATCGATCATATTGAAGTGATCCGCGGTCCCATGTCGACGCTGTACGGTTCAGATGCTATCGGCGGTGTCGTTAACATCATTACCAAGAGAAGTACGGACAAATGGAGCACGTCCATTAATACCGGCGTTAACCTGCAAGAAAGCAATAAATGGGGTAACAGCACGGTAGCCAACTTCTGGTCAAGCGGCCCGCTAATTGCTGGCGTGCTGGACATGCAGGTACGCGGCAGCACGACACAACGACAAGGCTCCAGCGTCACCTCTCTGAGCGATACCACATCGACGCGCGTGCCGTATCCAACGGAATCTGAAAACTACAACATCGGTACCCGTCTGGACTGGAAAACCGGCGCAAATAATACGCTGTGGCTGGATCTCGACTCCGCCAGACAGCGCTACGACAATGATGATGGGCAGTTGGGTAATCTCACCGGCGGATACGATAAAACCCTGCGCTATGAACGTAATAAGGTCACGCTGGGTCACGATACCGCATTAACATTTGGTACCTGGAAATCCTCCGTGGGCTGGAATGAAACCGAGAACAAAGGCCGCCAACTGGTCTCATCCGCACTCACGCCAGAAAACGCGGGCCGGGCCGGTGACGCTCGTGAACTGAAAAATACCAACGTCATCCTGGACTCGGTCCTGCTGACGCCATTGGGTGATTCGCATCTGCTTACTCTCGGCGGAGAATACTGGGATGCCCGCATGAAGGACGGGGTGGTGCTGGCCAATACCGGTGAGACATTCCACCAGAAAACCTGGGCGACCTACGCGGAAGATGAGTGGCATATTCTCGACTCGCTGGCGTTGACCGCAGGCACTCGCTATGAGCATAACGATGTCTTTGGCGGACACCTTAGCCCACGAGCTTACATGGTGTGGGACGTATCGGAAGAATGGACCCTGAAAGGTGGCGTCACAACCGGATACAAAGCCCCGTCACTCAGCCAGTTGCACAACGGCATCAGCGGTGTGACCGCTCAGGGAACCGTCAATACGGTCGGCAACCCCGACCTTAAACCCGAAGAAAGCACCAGCTATGAAACCGGGTTGTACTATGAGAACGACGCGGGACTGAACGCCAACGTTACCGGCTTCTACACCGAATACAAAAATAAAATTGTCTCGTATTCCATCGATGACAATACCAACAGCTATACCAACAGCGGCAAGGCGAGAACGGACGGCGTTGAATTCGCCAGCACCTTCCCGCTTTGGTCTGACGTGCTGAGCTTATCGCTCAACTACACCTATACCCAGAGCAAACAAAAAGATGGCGAAAACAAAGGCGCACCGCTGAGCTATACCCCCAAACATATGGCTAACGCCCGTTTGAACTGGCAGGCAACCGAAGATATGAATGCCTGGTTAAGCGCACGCTATCGTGGTAAAGCCCCACGCTTTACCGAAAACTATGACAACCTTAGTGCAGTCCAAAAAGCCGTGTACGATGATAAAGGGGCCAATTTAAAAGCCTGGACCGTTCTCGATATGGGCATGTCCTATAAGCTGACCAAAGAACTGACGCTGAATACGGCGATAAATAACGTGTTAGATAAAGACTTTAGCGACGTCACTCTGTATCAGGTTGGCCGCAGCAGCACCTACGCGGGCGACTACTTCCAGACCGCACAATCCACAACCGGATACGTCAATCCGGGTCGCAACTACTGGGTGTCGTTAAACTACCAGTTCTAATTGGTTTTTCACCTACAGGCCGGGCTATAACGAATCGCCCGGCCTCTTTCTGATGTTGTCTCTGCACCTGCAAACAGTCCGTAAAATCACAGAATATATTCACTGCTGTCAACTACCAGAATTTTAGATCAACACCGCGTATCACTTACTGTATGGATTTCAACTTCCTGTTTGGCGTGGGGACTGATAAACTGTGTCTAAAAATGTCAGACTTATTATTTTTATATAATTACCTACTGGATAAGTACAAAGTACGCAGGTTGACGGAAATGGATTCATCGATAACTATCGTTACAGCATTTTTTGATATTGGACGAGGTAACTGGACAGCCAATAAAGGTTTCTCGCCACATTTAGAGAGAACGCCTGAAACTTACATTGATTATTTTAAAAACTTATCCACTCTGGATAACGAAATGATCATTTTTACCTCTTACGACCTTAAACCAGCAATTGAAAAAATTAGAGCGGGTAAAAAAACCACAGTTGTTACCTTTGACATTAACACTAAGTTCACTGCAATTCGGCAAAAAATTCACGACATCCAAAAAGATGATGCTTTCAGAAACAGACTTGAAACGCGCCAGCTAATAAACCCTGAATATTGGTCCGCTGAGTACGTGCTGGTGTGTAACCTGAAAGCTTATTTCATAAACAAAGCGTTAGAGATGAATCTTGTTAACAATGAGATGGTTGCCTGGATTGATTTCGGCTATTGCCGTAACCCGGAAGTCACAAACGGTTTATCCTTATGGAATTATCCATTTGATAAACGTAAAGTAAATTTATTCACAGTTAAACGTGGTCTAAACCCCAAATCCATTGATCATGTTTTTGAACACATGATCAATAATCGCTCTTATATTATTGGCGGTGCCATCGTTGCGACACAAGAAAAATGGCAAGCGTTTTATAAACTGGTACGCCGCTGCCAAATAAAGACCCTTAGAAATAAAATAGTTGATGATGATCAAGGGATTTTCATCATGTGCCATTACTTAAACCCGGAGTTGACAAAGCTAAACTACCTTGGAAAAAACAGATGGTTTTATTTGTTCAAAATGTACGGTAAAAAAGATCTAAAAAGCAGATTGCTATGCCTAAAAGTGTTGCTTCGTGGCAAATAAAAACTCACCGTCCCTGCGACACAATCAACCGGCTCCGAGCAGTAACATGGCCGGAAGATCTTGGGGAATATCCATTTATACATATATATGATGTTAGCTGATCCGGTGATGCTGCCAACTTACTGA
>NZ_SZWV01000119.1:0-16197 GCF_005280945.1 Citrobacter sp. wls718 | reverse complement strand
GAACTTGTTCGCACCTTCCTTAGAAAAACAACATGTTAAAAATGTTTATTGGAAACAATTTTATTTCCAATTGTAATGATAACCATTCTCATATTAATATGGCTACGTGATAATTAACTTTTGATGCACTCCGCATGTCTGACCGTGCCACTACCACAGCTTCCTTAACGTTCGAGTCGCTTTATGACACCCATCACGGCTGGTTGAAAAGTTGGCTGACGCGCAAACTCCAGTCTGCCTTTGATGCAGATGACATTGCCCAGGACACTTTTTTGCGGGTAATGAGCAGCGAAACGCTCTCGACGATCCGCGATCCTCGCTCTTTCCTGTGCACTATCGCCAAACGCGTGATGGTGGACCTGTTTCGCCGAAACGCGCTGGAAAAAGCGTATCTGGAGATGCTGGCGCTTATGCCGGAGGGGGTAGCGCCTTCACCTGAGGAACGCGAAAGCCAGCTCGAGACCCTACAACTCGTCGACAGCATGCTGGACGGGCTAAACGGAAAAACACGTGAAGCGTTTCTGCTTTCGCAACTGGATGGCCTGACATACAGCGAGATTGCGCACAAACTCGGTGTTTCCGTCAGCTCCGTGAAAAAATACGTGGCGAAAGCCGTCGAGCACTGCCTGCTGTTTCGTCTGGAGCATGGGTTATGAATCCTTCGTTAACCGATTCCCGCCGTCAGGCGCTGCGTTCAGCTTCCCACTGGTATGCCGTGCTAAGCGGCGAGCGCGTCAGCCCACAACAGGAAGCGCGCTGGCAACAGTGGTATGAACAGGATCAGGATAACCAGTGGGCCTGGCAGCAGGTTGAAAACCTGCGCAACCAGCTTGGCGGTGTGCCTGGCGACGTTGCCAGCCGGGCGCTGCACGATACCCGCCTCACCCGCCGTCACGTGATGAAAGGATTACTGCTGTTGCTCGGCGCTGGCGGAGGCTGGCAACTCTGGCAGTCGGAAACCGGCGAAGGTCTGCGGGCAGATTACCGCACCGCCAAAGGCGCAGTCAGCCGTCAGCAACTGGAAGATGGCTCCCTGCTCACGCTGAATACCCAAAGCGCGGCGGATGTGCGTTTTGATGCGCATCAGCGCACCGTCCGGCTCTGGTACGGTGAAATCGCCATTACTACCGCGAAAGATGCGCAGCAACGCCCCTTCCGCGTCCTGACCCGTCAGGGCCAACTCACCGCTTTAGGGACAGAATTTACCGTCCGCCAGCAGGATAATTTCACGCAGCTTGACGTGCAGCAGCATGCCGTGGAAGTGCTTCTCGCCAGTGCCCCCGCGCAAAAACGCATCGTGAACGCTGGTGAAAGCCTGCAGTTCAGCGCCTCTGAGTTTGGCGCAGTGAAACCGCTGGATGACGAGAGTACAAGCTGGACGAAGGGCATCCTGAGCTTCAGCGATAAACCGCTGGGTGAGGTGATAGCCACGCTAAGCCGTTACCGCAACGGCGTGCTGCGCTGCGATCCCGCCGTTGCCGGGCTGCGCCTGAGCGGGACGTTCCCGCTGAAAAATACCGATGCGATCCTGAACGTTATCGCTCAAACGCTTCCCGTTAAAATTCAGTCTATTACGCGGTACTGGATAAACATTTCACCGCTGTAAGAAAAATAATTCTCATTTCGATTGTCCTTTTTACCCTTCTCGTTCGACTCATAGCTGAACACAACAAAAATGATGATGGAGAAGGTATGACGCCGTTACGCGTTTTTCGTAAAACAACACCTTTGGTTAACGCCATTCGCCTGAGCCTGCTGCCGCTGGCCGGTCTCTCGTTTTCCGCTTTTGCTGCACAGGTTGATATCGCACCGGGATCGCTCGACAAAGCGCTCAATCAGTATGCCGCACACAGCGGAATTACCCTCTCGGTTGACGCCAGCCTGACGCGCGGCAAGCAGAGCAACGGCCTGCACGGAGATTACGACGTCGAGAGCGGCCTGCAACAGCTGCTGGACGGCAGCGGACTGCAGGTAAAACCGCTGGGAAATAACAGCTGGACGCTGGAGACCGCGCCCGCGCCAAAAGAAGATGCCCTGACCGTGGTCGGCGACTGGCTGGGCGATGCGCGTGAAAACGACGTATTTGAACATGCTGGCGCGCGTGACGTGATCCGCCGTGAGGATTTCGCCAAAACCGGCGCAACCACCATGCGTGAGGTGCTTAACCGCATCCCTGGCGTCAGCGCGCCGGAAAACAACGGCACCGGCAGCCACGACCTGGCGATGAACTTTGGCATCCGGGGCCTGAACCCACGCCTCGCCAGCCGCTCGACCGTCCTGATGGACGGCATCCCCGTCCCCTTTGCCCCTTACGGTCAGCCGCAGCTTTCACTGGCTCCCGTTTCGCTCGGCAACATGGATGCCATTGACGTGGTGCGCGGTGGTGGTGCGGTGCGTTACGGACCGCAGAGCGTGGGCGGCGTGGTGAACTTTGTTACCCGCGCCATTCCGCAGGACTTTGGTATCGAGGCGGGGGTGGAAGGTCAGCTCAGCCCAACCTCTTCACAAAACAACCCGAAAGAGACGCACAACCTGATGGTGGGCGGCACAGCGGACAACGGTTTTGGCACCGCGCTGCTCTACTCCGGCACGCGCGGCAGTGACTGGCGCGAGCACAGCGCCACCCGCATCGACGACCTGATGCTGAAAAGCAAATATGCGCCGAATGAGGTGCACACCTTCAACAGCCTGCTGCAATATTACGATGGTGAAGCCGACATGCCCGGCGGCCTGTCCCGCGCGGATTACGACGCCGATCGCTGGCAATCCACCCGCCCGTATGACCGCTTCTGGGGCCGTCGCAAGCTGGCGAGCCTGGGCTACCAGTTCCAGCCGGACAGCCAGCATAAATTCAACATTCAGGGGTTCTACACCCAAACCCTGCGCAGCGGCTACCTGGAGCAAGGCAAACGCATCACCCTCTCGCCGCGTAACTACTGGGTGCGCGGTATTGAGCCACGCTACAGCCAGAGCTTTATGATCGGCCCTTCCGCGCACGAAGTGGGCGTGGGCTATCGCTATGTGAATGAATCAACGCATGAAATGCGTTACTACACCGCCACCAGCAGCGGGCAGTTGCCGTCCGGCTCAAGCCCTTACGACCGCGACACGCGTTCCGGCACCGAGGCGCACGCCTGGTATCTGGATGACAAAATCGACATCGGCAACTGGACCATCACGCCGGGTATGCGTTTCGAACATATCGAGTCATACCAGAACAACGCCATCAAAGGCACGCACGAAGAGGTGAGCTATAACGCACCGCTTCCGGCGTTGAACGTGCTCTATCACCTGACTGATAGCTGGAATCTTTATGCAAACACTGAAGGCTCGTTCGGCACCGTACAGTACAGCCAGATTGGCAAGGCTGTGCAAAGCGGCAATGTGGAACCGGAAAAAGCGCGAACCTGGGAACTCGGTACCCGCTACGACGACGGCGCGCTGACGGCGGAAATGGGGCTGTTCCTAATTAACTTTAACAATCAGTACGACTCCAACCAGACCAACGACACCGTCACTGCACGTGGCAAAACGCGCCATACCGGGCTGGAAACGCAGGCACGTTACGACCTGGGTACGCTAACGCCAACGCTTGATAACGTTTCCGTCTACGCCAGCTATGCGTATGTGAAAGCGGAAATCCGCGAGAAAGGCGACACCTATGGCAATCAGGTGCCATTCTCCCCGAAACATAAAGGCACGCTGGGCGTGGACTACAAGCCGGGCAACTGGACGTTCAATCTGAACAGCGATTTCCAGTCCAGCCAGTTTGCGGATAACGCCAATACGGTGAAAGAGAGCGCCGACGGCAGTACCGGCCGCATTCCCGGCTTCATGCTCTGGGGCGCACGCGTGGCGTATGACTTTGGCCCGCAGATGGCAGATCTGAACCTGGCGTTCGGTGTGAAAAACATCTTCGACCAGGACTACTTCATCCGCTCTTATGACGACAACAACAAAGGCATCTACGCAGGCCAGCCGCGCACGCTGTATATGCAGGGGTCGTTGAAGTTCTGATGTGTTAACGCCCGGCTTGCCGGGCTTTTAGCTGGAATGTGACTATGTTGGCATTTATCCGTTTTCTTTTTGCAGGCCTGCTGCTGGTGATCGGCCACGCCTTTGCCGCCACGGTTCAGGACGAACACGGCACGTTTACACTCGATAAAACGCCACAACGGATTGTGGTGCTGGAACTCTCGTTCGCCGATGCGCTGGCCGCCGTGGACGTCAGCCCGATCGGTATTGCCGACGATAACGATGCAAAACGCATCCTGCCCGAAGTGCGTGCGCACCTGAAACCGTGGCAGTCCGTCGGAACGCGCGCGCAGCCGAGCCTGGAAGCCATTGCTGCCCTGAAACCAGACCTGATCATTGCCGACAGCAGTCGCCATGCGGGGATTTACACCGCCTTGCAGCAAATCGCGCCGGTACTGCTGCTTAAGTCCCGCAACGAAACCTACGCTGAAAATTTGCACTCAGCGGCTATCATCGGCGAAGTGGTAGGTAAAAAACGAGAGATGCAGGCGCGTCTGGAACAACATAAAGAGAAGATGGCGCAGTGGGCCAGCCAGCTTCCCACAGGGACACGCGTGGCCTTTGGCACATCACGCGAACAGCTATTCAACCTGCATACCCAGGAGACCTGGACCGGCAGCGTGCTGGCTTCTCTGGGGCTGAACGTTCCCGCTGCGATGGCGGGCGCGTCCATGCCGTCCATCGGCCTGGAGCAACTGCTGGCGGTCAATCCTGCCTGGCTGCTGGTTGCCCACTATCGCGAAGAGAGCATTGTTAAACGCTGGCAACAAGATCCGCTCTGGCAGATATTAACCGCCGCGCAGAAGCAGCAGGTTGCTTCAGTCGACAGTAACGCCTGGGCGCGGATGCGCGGTATTTTTGCCGCAGAGCGTATTGCCGCTGACACGGTAAAAATCTTCCACCATCAGCCGCTTACCGATGTGAAATGACCGCGCTAAAACACCCGGTGCTGCTGTGGGGGCTTCCCGTTGCAGTACTTATTATTATTTTCTGGCTGAGTCTGTTTTGCTACTCGGCCATTCCTGTTTCCGGAGCAGACGCAATCCGCGCCCTGCTGCCTGGACACACGCCAACGCTACCAGAAGCGCTGGTGCAAAACCTTCGTTTGCCGCGAAGCCTGGTCGCCGTTCTGATCGGCGCAAGCCTGGCGCTCGCGGGCACGCTGCTGCAAACCCTGACCCACAACCCAATGGCCTCTCCTTCACTGCTCGGCATTAACAGCGGCGCGGCGCTGGCTATGGCGCTTACCAGCGCGCTGAGTCCGACGCCGGTTGCAGGCTATTCCCTGTCGTTCATCGCGGCATGCGGGGGCGGCGTGAGCTGGCTGCTGGTCATGACCGCAGGAGGCGGGTTTCGTCATACCCAGGACAGAAACAAACTGATCCTCGCGGGTATCGCGCTGTCGGCCTTTTGTATGGCCCTGACCCGCATCACCCTACTGCTGGCCGAAGATCATGCTTACGGCATCTTTTACTGGCTGGCAGGCGGAGTGTCCCACGCCCACTGGCAGGATGTCTGGCAGCTCTTGCCGGTGGTGGTCACTGCAGTCCCTGTCGTGTTGCTGCTGGCGAATCAACTGAACCTGCTCAACGTCAGCGACAGTACCGCCCATACGCTGGGAGTGAACCTGCCGAGACTACGTTTGATAATCAATATGTTAGTGCTGCTTCTGGTTGGCGCGTGCGTCAGTGTGGCAGGTCCGGTGGCGTTTATCGGCCTGCTGGTGCCACATCTGGCGCGCTTCTGGGCAGGCTTCGATCAGCGCAACGTACTGCCGGTGAGCATGCTGCTGGGGGCCACGCTGATGCTGATGGCAGATGTACTCGCACGCGCGCTGGCCTTCCCCGGCGATCTGCCCGCAGGCGCAGTGCTGGCGCTGATTGGCAGTCCTTGCTTTGTCTGGCTGGTGAGGAGGCGAGGATGAAAATTGCGCTGGTCATTTTCATCACCCTTGCCCTGGCAGGCTGTGCGCTGTTATCACTCCATATGGGGGTGATCCCCGTGCCGTGGCGCGCGCTGCTGACCGACTGGCAGGACGGACGCGAGCATTATTATGTATTGATGGAGTACCGACTGCCGCGCTTGCTGCTGGCACTGTTTGTCGGTGCAGCCCTCGCCGTGGCGGGCGTGCTGGTACAGGGGATTGTGCGTAACCCGCTAGCATCACCGGATATTCTCGGCATTAACCATGCCGCCAGCCTTGCCTCTGTGGGAGCACTGCTTCTTATGCCATCACTATCCGTGATGGTGCTGCCGCTGCTGGCCTTTGCGGGCGGTATGGCGGGGTTGATCTTGCTGAAGATGCTGGCAAAGACCCACCAGCCGATGAAGCTGGCGCTCACCGGCGTGGCGCTTTCCGCCTGCTGGGCGAGCCTGACGGATTACCTGATGCTCCTGCACCCGCAGGATGTAAACAGTGCCCTGCTGTGGCTGACGGGTAGCTTATGGGGGCGCGACTGGCACTTTGTGAAGATTGCCGTGCCGTTGCTCATTCTGTTTTTGCCGCTGAGCCTGCGCTTTTGTCGCGATCTCGACCTGCTGGCGCTGGGCGATGCACGAGCAGCCACGCTCGGCGTGTCGGTTCAGCGCACCCGGTTCCAGGGGCTGATGCTGGCTGTCGCGATGACAGCAACCGGCGTGGCCGTCTGTGGCCCGATAAGTTTTATTGGTCTCGTCGTGCCGCACATGGTGCGCAGGATCGCCGGCGGGCGTCACCGCTGGCTGATGCCCGTTTCGGCCCTGACGGGCGCGTTGTTGCTGGTCATTGCCGATCTGCTGGCACGAATCATTCATCCGCCGCTGGAGCTTCCGGCAGGCGTGCTGACCGCCATTATCGGCGCACCGTGGTTTGTCTGGCTGCTTGTGAGAATGCGATAAATGAGATTACGTACTGAAAATCTGACCGTCAGCTATGGCGCACAAACCGTGCTGGATGGACTTTCTCTCGCCCTGCCTGCCGGAAAAATCACGGCCCTGCTCGGCCCTAACGGTTGCGGGAAATCGACGCTGTTGAACTGTTTTTCTCGCCTGTTAACACCAGACTCTGGCGAGATATTGCTTGATGAAAAACCCATAGCCGGTTTTTCCGCCCGCCAGCTGGCTCGCCGCCTGGCTTTACTGCCGCAACACCATTTATCCCCCGAGGGGATCACTGTACGGGAACTGGTTTCCTACGGCCGCAGCCCGTGGCTGTCGTTGTGGGGGCGACTCTCCGCGGAAGACAACGAGCGGGTCAACGTGGCAATGAGTCAGACCCGGACGCGCAATCTGGCTGACCGCAGGTTAACCCAGCTTTCCGGCGGCCAGCGCCAGCGTGCGTTTCTGGCGATGGTGCTGGCACAGGATACCCCACTCATTCTTCTTGATGAGCCTACGACCTACCTCGATATCAATCATCAGGTTGAACTGATGCGCCTGATGGTTGAACTCAAAAGGCAGGGGAAAACCGTAGTGACGGTACTCCACGATCTGAATCAGGCCAGCCGCTATTGCGATCATCTGGTGGTACTGGCAAGCGGTCGCGTGATGGCGCAAGGTGCTCCGGAAGCAGTGATGAAACCAGAGCTTCTAAAGACGGTGTTCAGCGTAGAAGCGGAAATCCATCCCGAACCGGTATCTGGCAGACCCATGTGTGTGGTGAAGTAGTCTGGCGAAGTCATAAGGATCATCACAGGACAGATAAAGGAAGTGATAACCACCTGCCAACAGGCACCAAAATCTGGCTGGTTGCCGGTATCACCGACATGCGCAACGGCTTCAATGGTCTCGCCGCAAAGGTGCAGACGATGCTGAAAGATGACCCGATGTCCGGCCATGTCTTCATCTTCCGGGGCCGCAGCGGCAGTAAGGTCAAACTGCTGTGGTCCACCGGCGACGGGCTGTGCCTGCTGACCAAACGGCTGGAACGCGGCCGCTTCGCCTGGCCCTCTGCCCGCGATGGCAAAGTATTCCTGACCCCGGCGCAGCTGGCAATGCTTCTGGAAGGCATCGACTGGCGGCAGCCTAAAAGACTGCTTACGTCCCTGACCATGTTGTAGGCCTCTTTATCCTGGTTGTCGTTGAATAAGCCTGGTAAAATGCGGGCTTATGAACAACACCTCCCCCTGACGACATCCTTCTGCTGAAACAGCGCCTGTCCGAACAGGAAGCGCTGAACCGCGCCCTGCTGGAAAAGCAGGCCGACCGGGAGCGCGAAATAGACCATCTGCAGGCGCAGCTGGATAAGCTTCGCCGGATGAACTTCGGCAGTCGTTCTGAATAAATCTCCCGCCGCATCGCGCAGATAGAAGCCGACCTGAACCGGCTTCAGACAGAAAGCGATACGCTGACGGGTCGGGTTGCCGATACGGGCCGGGCCCCGTATCGTTTTAACCCTGAATATTCATCGCAGATATTGTTTCGGGTTTTCCGGTATACCAGCCCTGAACTAGGTAACCGGGGCCAAGAGAACGGACGAATTCAAACTGTCCTGGCGTTTCCACCCCTTCAAACATCAGTGGTTTGCCAGTACCACGTAACCCTTTCACCACAGAAACAAGTAGCGCTCGCTTCACCGGGTCATCAATATTGGCAATAAAAATACGGTCTATTTTTATCTCATCGAAATCCAGTACCGTCAGCCATTCAATATGGGGGCCGCTTGGAAAACGGAAAATATCCTACGTTAAGCCTGTTTTTTGAGCTGGCATGACGGGCAGCTATGAGCGAAGTATAGTCATTCGCCCTATCTCTTTTGTCGCACTTTCAACAAGGGGGTCGCTTGGAAAGCGGAACGAGGTCAGTCTCCGCCCGGACTGCTCAGCTCTTTAAACAGCAAAAGAGAGGCATCTTATGAGAAGGGATTGTTCAGTATGTCAGGGCAGACTGCTTTTTCATCCGCAGGTACTGAGGGTAAATGCTCAATTCCGGTACGATTCTTACTCTATAGCCAGACAGAATTCAGCATTGTGCTGAACCCGAATCTTTTTTTACTCTGACAGGCCTGTTCATCAGAACCCTGAAAAAACAATTTTCCCGTTCACATTTTTATTTTCCATGTCCTCATGAGCCCGGCGAAGTGCTTTAGCATTCAGCCTGCCATACTCTGCCAGCAACGGAGGTTTGAGCTTACCGGAATCCAGCATGCATGAGAGTTTGTTAAGAATATCATGCTGTTTAGACATGTCCGCAGTAGCATGCATGGGGCGGGTAAACATTGCCTCCCAGTGAACAGAAACGCTCTTAAATTTGATCAAACGCAGATCCAGTGGTTCAGGGTCGTCGATGAGTCCGATACGGCCTTGTGGGGCAATAATTTCGGCCATATTTTCCCAGGCAGATGGCGTGGTGTACGTTGAGAAAATCCGGGTAATGGGAGGGAGTCCAGCAAGGCTGGCAACCTGTGGCGCAAGCGCACATGAATGATCTAGGACATAATGCGCACCAAACCCGCGAACCGCTCTGACACTCTCCTGCCGGGAGGCAGTCCCGATGATGTTCACCCGACTCAGAGTGCGGGCAAGCTGTATAGCCATACAAGGGACTCCGCCCGCACCGCCAAGCATCAACAGGGTCTGATCAGCATCTCCGTTCACTGACAACTGCAGACGATCAAATAACATTTACCAGGCTGTCAGACCGGTCAGAGGAACCGACGCTGCAGCTTCAAAACTTAGTGCTGCCGGCTTTATCCCCGTAATGCGTTCGTCAACCAGCTGAAACTCTGCGTTGGCTCCCTGGCGATCGAGCACACCGGCATAGAAAACGTGGTCACCTGGCCTGAACAGCGTCACATCTGGTCCGGTTGCTTCAACAACACCGGAAGCGTCGTATCCCATAACTACCGGATTGCCTGCAGAGGGACTGATGTTTCGCCGGCTTTTCAGGTCCCGTGGGTTAACCGCGACCGCCCTGACTCTGATCAAAAGATCACGCCCCTTGGGCATGGATGGGTGGGGAAGCGACAAATCTTCAATAACGGATGTACTTTCCCCGGGTTGCCAGAAACCAACGGCTTTCATTCTGTCTCCTTAAAAAGGTCAGTCACCAGATAAATAAATGTAAAAGTGTGCGGAACGCGATACCCGCCAGTGCCCCCGGCAGTGCAAATCGAAAAATACGCGGAAAGCGGGCGCTGGGTAATGCTGTCAACCTGTTGATGACTATTTTAATCTGTAGTCATTCAATCCTTGTAACATCAGGATGATCCTGGTGTCAGTGAAAATACGAAATCAACACGTTGGTATCATTACCCACCTGTGAACTGACGTCGGCATTTTGAATCTCACTTCGGCGTGCCCCCTCCGAATGGCGCAAAACATTTCGTGGTATGGCATGATAGCACCCGAAGAGAGTCAATTCAGGGTGGTAAATGTGAAACCAGTAACGCTATACGATGTCGCAGAGTATGCCGGTGTCTCTTATCAGACCGTTTCCCGCGTGGTGAACAAGGCCAGCCACGTCTCTGCGAAAACGCGGGAAAAGGTGGAAGCGGCGATGGCGCAGCTGAACTACATTCCCAACCGCGTGGCACAACAACTGGCGGGCAAACAGTCGTTGCTGATTGGCGTTGCTACCTCCAGTCTGGCCCTGCACGCGCCGTCGCAAATTGTCGCGGCGATTAAATCTCGCGCCGATCAACTGGGTGCCAGCGTGGTGGTGTCGATGGTAGAACGAAGCAGCGTCGAAGCCTGTAAAGCGGCGGTACATAACCTTCTCGCGCAACGCGTCAGTGGTCTGATCATTAACTATCCGCTGGATGACGAGGATGCCATTGCTGTGGAAGCTGCCTGCGCTAATGTTCCGGCCCTATTTCTTGATGTCTCTGACCAGACTCCCATCAACAGTATTATTTTTTCCCATGAAGACGGTACGCGACTGGGCGTGGAGCATCTGATCGCATTGGGTCACCAGCAAATCGCGTTGTTAGCCGGTCCATTAAGTTCTGTCTCGGCGCGTCTGCGTCTGGCGGACTGGCATAAATATCTCACACGCAATCAAATTCATCCGATAGCGGAACGGGAAGGCGACTGGAGTGCCATGTCCGGTTTTCAACAAACTATGCAAATGCTGAATGAGGGCATCGTTCCCACTGCGATGCTGGTTGCCAACGATCAGATGGCGCTGGGCGCAATGCGCGCTATTACCGAGTCCGGGCTGCGCGTTGGTGCGGATATCTCGGTAGTGGGATACGACGATACCGAAGACAGCTCGTGTTATATCCCGCCGTTAACCACCATCAAACAGGATTTTCGCCTGCTGGGGAAAACTAGCGTGGACCGCTTGCTGAAACTCTCTCAGGGCCAGGCGGTGAAGAGCAATCAGCTGTTGCCCGTCTCACTGGTGAAAAGAAAAACCACCCTACCGCCCAATACGCAAACCACCTCTCCCCGCACGTTGGCAGATTCCTTAATGCAGCTGGCACGACAAGTTTCCCGACTTGAAAGCGGGCAGTGAGCGCAACGCAATTAATGTGAGTCAGCTCACTCATTAGGCACCCCAGGCTTTACACTCTATGTGTCCGGCTCGTATGTTATGCGAAAATGTGAGCGGATAACAATTCACACAGGATACAACTATGACAATGATTACGGATTCACTGGCCGTCGTATTACAACGTCGTGACTGGGAAAACCCTGGCGTTACCCAACTTAATCGCCTTGCGGCACATCCCCCTTTCGCCAGCTGGCGTAATAGCGAAGAGGCTCGCACCGATCGCCCTTCCCAAGAGTCGCGCAGCCTGAATGGTGAATGGCGCTTTGCCTGGTTTCCGGCACCAGAAGCGGTACCAGAAAGCTGGCTGGAGCGCGATCTTCCTGACGCCGATACTGTCATAGTCCCCTCAAACTGGCAGATGCACGGTTACGATGCGCCTATCTACACCAACGTGACCTATCCCATTGCGGTCAATCCGCCGTATGTTCCCACGGAGAATCCGACGGGTTGTTACTCGCTCACATTTAATATTGATGAAAGCTGGCTACAGGAAGGCCAGACGCGAATTATTTTTGATGGTGTTAACTCGGCGTTTCATTTGTGGTGCAACGGGCGCTGGGTCGGTTACGGACAGGACAGTCGTTTGCCGTCTGAATTTGACCTGAGCGCATTTTTACACGCCGGAGAAAACCGCCTCGCGGTGATGGTGCTGCGCTGGAGTGACGGCAGTTATCTGGAAGATCAGGATATGTGGCGGATGAGCGGCATTTTCCGTGACGTCTCGTTGCTGCATAAACCGACCACGCAAATCAGCGATTTACATGTAGCCACTCACTTTAATGATGATTTCAGCCGCGCTGTACTGGAGGCAGACGTTCAGATATACGGCGAGCTGCGCGATGAGCTGCGGGTGACGGTTTCTTTGTGGCAGGGTGAAACGCAGGTCGCCAGCGGCACCGCGCCTTTCGGCGGTGAAATTATCGATGAGCGTGGTGGTTATGCCGATCACGTCACCCTACGTCTGAACGTCGAAAACCCGAAACTGTGGAGCGCCGAAATCCCGAATCTCTATCGTGCAGTGGTTGAACTGCACACCGCCGACGGCACGCTGATTGAAGCAGAAGCCTGCGATGTCGGTTTCCGCGAGGTACGGATTGAAAATGGTCTGCTGCTGCTGAACGGCAAGCCGTTGCTGATTCGCGGCGTTAACCGTCACGAGCATCATCCTCTGCATGGTCAGGTCATGGATGAGCAGACGATGGTGCAGGATATCCTGCTGATGAAGCAGAACAACTTTAACGCCGTGCGCTGTTCGCATTATCCGAACCATCCGCTGTGGTACACGCTGTGCGACCGCTACGGCCTGTATGTGGTGGATGAAGCCAACATTGAAACCCACGGCATGGTGCCAATGAATCGTCTGACCGATGATCCGCGCTGGCTACCCGCGATGAGCGAACGCGTAACGCGAATGGTGCAGCGCGATCGTAATCACCCGAGTGTGATCATCTGGTCGCTGGGGAATGAATCAGGCCACGGCGCTAATCACGACGCACTCTATCGCTGGATCAAATCTGTCGATCCTTCCCGCCCGGTACAGTATGAAGGCGGCGGAGCCGACACCTTCGCAACCGATATTATTTGCCCGATGTACGCGCGCGTGGATGAAGACCAGCCCTTCCCGGCTGTACCGAAATGGTCCATCAAAAAATGGCTTTCGTTGCCTGGAGAGACGCGCCCGCTGATCCTTTGCGAATACGCCCACGCGATGGGTAACAGTCTTGGCGGCTTCGCTAAATACTGGCAGGCGTTTCGTCAGTACCCCCGTTTACAGGGCGGCTTCGTCTGGGACTGGGTGGATCAGTCGCTGATTAAATATGATGAAAATGGCAATCCGTGGTCGGCTTACGGCGGTGATTTTGGCGATACGCCGAATGATCGCCAGTTCTGCATGAACGGTCTGGTCTTTGCCGACCGCACGCCGCATCCGGCGCTGACGGAAGCAAAATACCAGCAGCAGTTTTTCCAGTTCAGTTTATCCGGGCAAACCATCGAAGTGACCAGCGAATACCTGTTCCGTCATAGCGATAACGAGCTCCTGCACTGGATGGTGGCGCTGGATGGCAAGCCGCTGGCAAGCGGTGAAGTGCCTCTGGATGTCGCTCCACAAGGTAAACAGTTGATTGAACTGCCTGGACTACCGCAGCCGAAGAGCGCCGGACAACTCTGGCTAACGGTTCACGTAGTGCAACCGAACGCGACCACATGGTCAGCAGCCGGACACATCAGCGCCTGGCAGCAGTGGCGTCTGGCGGAAAACCTCAGCGTGACACTCCCCTCCGCGCCCCACGCCATCCCGCAACTGACCACCAGCGAAACGGATTTTTGCATCGAGCTGGATAATAAGCGTTGGCAATTTAACCGCCAGTCAGGCTTTCTTTCACAGATGTGGATTGGCGATAAAAAACAACTGCTGACGCCGCTGCGCGATCAGTTCACCCGCGCACCGCTGGATAACGACATTGGCGTAAGTGAAGCGACCCGCATTGACCCTAACGCCTGGGTCGAACGCTGGAAGGCGGCGGGCCATTACCAGGCCGAAGCAGCGTTGTTGCAGTGCACGGCAGATACGCTTGCCGACGCGGTGTTGATTACCACGGTCCACGCGTGGCAGCATCAGGGGAAAACCTTATTTATCAGCCGGAAAACCTACCGGATTGATGGAAGTGGTCAAATGGCGATTACCGTTGATGTTGAAGTGGCGAGCAATACGCCACATCCGGCGCGGATTGGCCTGACCTGCCAGCTGGCGCAGGTAGCAGAGCGGGTAAACTGGCTCGGATTAGGGCCGCAAGAAAACTATCCCGACCGCCTTACTGCGGCCTGTTTTGACCGCTGGGATCTGCCATTGTCAGACATGTATACCCCGTACGTCTTCCCGAGCGAAAACGGTCTGCGCTGCGGGACGCGCGAATTGAATTATGGCCCACACCAGTGGCGCGGCGACTTCCAGTTCAACATCAGCCGCTACAGTCAACAGCAACTGATGGAAACCAGCCATCGCCATCTGCTGCACGCGGAAGAAGGCACATGGCTGAATATCGACGGTTTCCATATGGGGATTGGTGGCGACGACTCCTGGAGCCCGTCAGTGTCGGCGGAATTCCAGCTTAGCGCCGGTAGCTACCATTACCAGTTGCTCTGGTGTCAAAAATAATAATAACCGGGCAGGCCATGTCTGCCCGTATTTCGCGTAAGGAAATCCATTATGTACTATTTAAAAAACACAAACTTTTGGATGTTCGGTTTATTCTTTTTCTTTTACTTTTTTATCATGGGAGCCTACTTCCCGTTTTTCCCGATTTGGCTACATGACATCAACCATATCAGCAAAAGTGATACGGGTATTATTTTTGCCGCTATTTCTCTGTTCTCGCTATTATTCCAACCGCTGTTTGGTCTGCTTTCTGACAAACTCGGGCTGCGCAAATACCTGCTGTGGATTATTACCGGCATGTTAGTGATGTTTGCGCCGTTCTTTATTTTTATCTTCGGGCCACTGTTACAATACAACATTTTAGTAGGATCGATTGTTGGTGGTATTTATCTAGGCTTTTGTTTTAACGCCGGTGCGCCAGCAGTAGAGGCATTTATCGAGAAAGTCAGCCGTCGCAGTAATTTCGAATTTGGTCGAGCGCGGATGTTTGGCTGTGTTGGCTGGGCGCTGTGTGCCTCGATTGTCGGCATCATGTTCACCATCAATAATCAGTTTGTTTTCTGGCTGGGTTCTGGCTGTGCACTCATCCTCGCCGTTTTACTCTTTTTCGCCAAAACGGATGCGCCCTCTTCTGCCACGGTTGCCAATGCGGTAGGTGCCAACCATTCGGCATTTAGCCTTAAGCTGGCGCTGGAACTGTTCAGACAGCCAAAACTGTGGTTTTTGTCACTGTATGTTATTGGCGTTTCCTGCACCTACGATGTTTTTGACCAACAGTTTGCTAATTTCTTTACTTCGTTCTTTGCTACCGGTGAACAGGGTACGCGGGTATTTGGCTACGTAACGACAATGGGCGAATTACTTAACGCCTCGATTATGTTTTTTGCGCCACTGATCATTAATCGCATCGGTGGGAAAAACGCCCTGCTGCTGGCTGGCACTATTATGTCAGTACGTATTATTGGCTCATCGTTCGCTACCTCAGCACTGGAAGTGGTTATTCTGAAAACGCTGCATATGTTTGAAGTACCGTTCCTGCTGGTGGGCTGCTTTAAATATATTACCAGCCAGTTTGAAGTGCGTTTTTCAGCGACGATTTATCTGGTCTGTTTCTGCTTCTTTAAGCAACTGGCGATGGTTTTTATGTCTATTCTGGCGGGCAATATGTATGAAAGCATCGGTTTCCAGGGCGCTTACCTGGTGCTGGGTCTGGTGGCGCTGGGCTTCACCTTAATTTCCGTGTTCACGCTTAGCGGCCCCGGCCCACTTTCCCTGCTGCGTCGCCAGGTGAATGAAGTCGCTTAAGAAATTAATGTCGGATACGGCGCGAGCGCCTTATCCGACCAACTTATCAGGACGGAATGTTAAAAATGAACATGTCGATGACAGAAAAAATAAAAGCAGGCAAGCTATTTACCGATATGTGCGAAGGCTTACCTGAAAAAAGACTTCGTGGGAAAACATTAATGTATGAGTTCAATCACTCGCATCCATCAGAAGTTGAAAAAAGGGTAATGACTCCAACTTATTGA
>NZ_SZWV01000116.1:0-4696 GCF_005280945.1 Citrobacter sp. wls718 | reverse complement strand
CATCGCTAACTTTGCAACAGTGCCAAAGCGCTTGGCGTAACTTTTCCATAAATACCACCAAGTAAATATTATGGCCACAAGAAAACAAGACACTGCCTCTAAATGACCATCGAAATTATCTTAAAAAATCAGTAAAATAAATACTAGCGCATAATGTTTTTTTGAGTTATAGCCTCCGCGATCTGAATTGTTTTATTCTCATCACCAACATAAAACGATAATGTCTTTGCTGAATTGAGTTGCGAAAGTGAGATAGCCTTTCCGTTTAAAACCATAAGAATATAATTATTCTTATTTTCTAATGCTTTATCAATTATCAATTGTCCATTCTTGTTAGGACTGATCTGTAGAAACCAATTACCTTCATTACTTTGACCAAATGACATGGACGCAAGTTCATTCCGAGTCAGAACAGTATTTGTATCGAAATACCATTTCCTGTCGACGATGATAATTTCAGCCCATCCATTGTGCGGCTGCTCAGAAAGAGGAAGAAGTATAAGAGAAGATACCTCTTTATTTATTTGGGGGGTGAGAGGAGTTACAACACTTTTAACATTCTTCTGATGACAGGCGCTCAGAGTGAATAAAATAACTAATAGGCTTAGGATTGTGATATTTCTTTTCATATATTTACCTTGAAATTGCTTTATACTATCTATTACTGTACAGCAACAAAACCTTATGTTTATAAAAGTTACACCATTTACTTTCCTATATTGATTATTTTAATTTTTATTAGATTCTGGTGGGCAAATGGAATTTTCAGGTTTAATAGCTCTCCAGTATATATTAGCGACTAATTTATCTGAGTTAAAAATAATTTTAAGTTGACAAATTGTAACTTGATTGTTAGTGTGTTTTAACGTATTGAAGTGAAGGAGATAATCCCATTCTCTCACAGAAAATAGACCTTCACCAAAATGCGGCCTACCGATAAGCAAATAGACCTGATCTTTGGTCATCCCTTTATTCAAAAGCGAAATACTTTCGGATGTCGGGAATACTCCACGTCCTGATCTTAACTTCGCGTTTACAGGTTCTGGCCACACTATCTCTTTAACTCCACCATCACGATCTGGGCGACTCATGTTTTGATTACATCCTGAAATAATTGTAGCACATGCAATAAAAATTATAATTTTGAATGAGTTCGATTTCATTATTTGCTATCCAAATCAAATTTTATTTATAGGGGTGTTTCCACCCCTGTTTTATCAGAACTGAAATCCTACTCCAACAGATGCTCCAGTTTGACTTCTAGTTGTTGTTGAATAAGAACCTTTTAATATCCAATTGCCGTTATCTGAGATGGTTGAAAGGCCAATAGCTAAACTGTTTTCACCTTGGAATGACCCACCGCTCATGGACATCATACTTTTACCTGGAATATACGCCTGTGTTAACCCCGCCGTTGCAATAGCAGCAGCTGCACCTGCGTTAGCTCTACGTTCAACCCGATTAATTTGGTTGTCAAGACTACTGAAAGCCTGTTGTAGCTGTCCGTAGTTAACAGCATCACTTGTACGCTTGGCATTACCAACATTTTGTATGGTATTTCCTCCCATATCAATATTAGCACCACTTGAGACAGCTAAAGACTCTGTAGTAGTTAATGATTTAACATTAACATTGTCGTTTAGATTAATGCTCAGCACATTACCATTAACTGTCGTCTTGATATTTTTATTATCACCTTTAACATTTACCAAACTTCCCATTTTTGCTTCATACGGTGTACCACTATCTGCCTTAAACGTAATTGGTTTAGTTACTTCACTGCTGATAAACTCATGGAGTTGCCCACCATTGACAGCATCTTTACTCCCCTGAGCAATAATACCATCAGCTATATTAGCAATCTTTAATCCGGCACCATCAATACCAACTTGGCTCAGAGAAGGGCCATTTTCAACACTGATGCTCTCTTTAACGTTGACAGAATCGGAAAGGTTAAAACTAACCTGATTATCTTTTTTGGATATGCTGATATTTTTATCAGTATTATTAAGGTCAACTGTTTCAGAAGGTTTTATAGCACTTTCTTGTTTACCATTTACTGACAGGTTCCAACCTCCGCTTACTGATTCAGCAGTCGTTCTGATGGAATCAATAGCATCATGAATAGTATTTTTCCCTGTATTACCTACATTGCTGGAGATCATCTCACCATTATGGCTTACATAAGTATCACCTCCAATAACATTGGCAATTGATGTAGTAACTGTATGAACTTGTCCACCATTCACGACATCGCTACTGCCCATAGCGATGGCACCGTCACTAACGCCAGAAATTTTCCCACTGCTATTGCTATTTATAACAACATTGCCAAATACTGGACTTTCAGATATTTGAATTGATATAACTCCGGAGGATGCATCCGCAACTGTTTTAATGTTTTTTCCACTATAATTACCATTAACTGCACCATCTCCTTTCAGAGCTAAAACCTCACCAGATTTACGTTTGATATCATCGCCTTCATTAGCAGAAAACGTTA
The DNA here is from genome assembly GCF_005280945.1 of Citrobacter sp. wls718. NCBI lineage: Bacteria > Pseudomonadati > Pseudomonadota > Gammaproteobacteria > Enterobacterales > Enterobacteriaceae > Citrobacter > Citrobacter sp. wls718. Next base: position 2,193 of record NZ_SZWV01000116.1, on the reverse strand, counting down.
CCCCTTGGCTAACTGAATTTGAAAGATTATCTAACTGACGTTTATTGACCGCATCACTGTCATTTACAGCATCTGCAACATTAGTGATAGTTTTATTTCCAGCATCTATACCTGTAACTGTGACAGTGGGTCCACCTGTAATATAAAGCCCTGAGTTGTTAATTAATGTATTACCAGTCTTAACGCTAGTGACATCTAGATTATTCGCCAGTTGAATATCTATTATACCGTCATTAGCTTCAGTTCTAATGTTTTTGTTACTTGCAGTTTCTCCATTTGTAAGACCTCCGCGGATAGTAGTTGTTTCACCAAAGAAGCGTTTAAACGCTCCAGAATTACCAGCAAATAAGTTGCCCTTATCTACTTCAGATGAAACTGCAAATAGCTGACTACCATTTATGGCATCAGTGCTAGTAGCCGAAATTCGTCCAGCCGCAAGATTCGATAGAGTGCGCTCTTTTCCAGAAGCACCAATACTTACAGTTGATACTGGAGTTGAGCCTGCAAATGAGTGTGTCACCCCATTTACTATATATTCTGGAGTTGCAACAGCAGATGATACTGTCGTAGAATTACCTAGGGCAACTGAATTATCTATAGCATTATCTACTGCATTTCCAAGGATAAAAGCATTATTTGCCGTTATTTTATTGTTATTACCAATTGAATAAGAAGCGGACCCTGATATAGTGCTTGGGTCACCTATTGCACCCGATTTCTCACCACTTACGATGTTTCCTGTACCTATACTGATAGTATCCATAGCAACTGCTTTTGCACCGTTACCTATCGCTATCGAATTAGGTCCCGAAGCCATAGCATTAGTGCTTAGAGCTGTAGCATTGACCCCAGAAGCCGTGGTAAAGCGACCTATAGCTGTTGCATTATTTGCCGATGAATTTGCATTAAAACCCACAGCAATACTTTCAAACCCCGTAGCCTTAACAGAAGACCCAAGCCCCACTACATTTCGTGTTGGAGCAGCAACGCCTCCATTGGCAAAATTACCGATTAATACACTTCTGTCATTATTTGTTCCTAATCCTGCCTGAGAACCTATAATAATTGATCGATCTGACATTGATTGTTGCCCAGCTAAGTGGCCAACATACACATTATTATCACCAGTTGACTGATCGCCAGCAATAGAACCTACAGCGACATTACTATCACCAGATAGTTGTCGTCCCGAAGCATTCCCGACTAAGGTATTTCCACCAGGGCCATATCCTGGAAAAGTAGTGTTTATACCATCATTAGAACTCAAACCAACTCCAGCCCCGTTTCCAATCATTATATTAGAAACGCTTCTATTATCTGTGATTTCTGTTCCAGCATTATCTCCTACAGATATATTTCCATATGATACTGTGTTTTTTCCTGCCTGCTTACCAATATTAATACTTGGAGCTCGTTTGCTATCTTCGGTAGCATCTTGAGAGCCAGATAGCACCATCCCTGCTTCAAAACCCAAAGCAACACTATAATCTCTTTTTGCCTGACTTCCAGCATTAGTACCTATGTTGATATTCTGAATATTCCAGTTATCAATAGTCCCGCTTCCTGCATTCTCACCGATAGAGATCACTCGACCACCATCAGCTACGGAACCTACTCCAAGGGCAATATTATTTTGTTTTCCAATCCAGTTTCTCTCAGACTTACCAGCATCTTTTAGGCTTAAGATATCTTCTCGCCCTGCACGTGCATTTGTACCTATTGCCACAGATCCAGTTGTAAATGAGTTGTCGGAACCAATACTGATAGTATTTGCAGCCGATGCAATTGCACTATTCCCTATCGCAATAGCATTTTGTGCAGCAGATTTTGAGTTATAACCAACTGCTAACCCAGCACTAGCATTTTTACTCACTAGTGCGTTGTTCCCGATCGCTATACTCTTCACGGAACCACTAGTATTGGCCCCTGCACCACAAAACAGGTCATTTTCACTTGTACCTGTAGTACTACAGGAAACAGGTGTAGCTGCGTAAACTGAATTAAATCCTATTGAGTTTATTACCAGAAAAGCAACCGGTGTAAATACGGCATGTTTTCTCTTCATTATAGAGTTGTCCCTATCAACTTATACATTATCCTTACTATATTATATGTACCATAGTTAAAATCAGTCATTATTGTCAATAAACTTATAACTATAAAAAAATACGGCACTGTTGCAAATAGTCGGTG
>NZ_SZWV01000117.1:54606-62783 GCF_005280945.1 Citrobacter sp. wls718 | reverse complement strand
GTAATGCCTGCATAGGAACCTTTGATAGAAGCTACAGCACCGCCATAAATGACCGTGCTGTAGCACGGTTAAAAGTGACGGTGCCCGATGATTTCGGTACCACACTGCCAACAATGAACGTGTTGGCCATAAAAAATAAAGTTAGAAATTCACCCCCGCTTTCACCATAGACAGCACATCATCGTTGGTAATTTCCGCCAGCTTCTCCCTGATATCCTCGCTGACCTTTTTCAGGCTGAGGGTAAAATCAATCTTCCGCGCTTTCCCGTCCTGAAAGAACTCAGTGCGATTCTGGGTTAACCCTTCGATCACGTACATGCCGTAAATTGCGCCAGTGCCTTCAATCAGGGGCCATGCTCTACCGGTGAACGCCATTGTTTTTAGCGTAGTGAGCGACACATCACCCCCGCTGATTTCCGGGTACAACGTGCCGGAGAGCGTGAACGGCTCTTCGTCCGGGCCTATGTACTGATAGCGCGGAGATTTCCCCACGCGATCGTTTTTGACGTGCCGCCAGGTATTCGACTGGTTAGACGTCTGGTAGGGTGTCGTTTGCAGCGCAAACGGAAACATGCCCAATATCATCATCATGGCTTTGCTCCTTATTCGTGGTCGGTCAGTTGCGAGCGTTTGCGCCGTGCGGCCTGCTGCTGGGCAACGGTGAACTCTTCGCGGATGCGCTGGACAAGTTTTTGTTCATCCATCTGGCCCGCGTCGTTGATGTTGATTTCAAAGTTAAACACGTCGCCGCCAGGCATCAGCGCCGCGACGGAAGCCGCAGACGGAGCCGCCGACACTGGCGAACGGGCGGCAGGCTGCTGAACGCTGTACGGCAGCACCGAAGAAACGAGCGCGCCAGCCTGCTGCTGCATCCATGCGGTGAGTGATGGCACCTGCCGCTGAACCTGTTGCACCGGTTCGGCGTACCCGCCACGGATAGGAATGTATGGCTGTTTATTTTTGAAGACTATTTCACCGGGGCCGTCTTTCTTCTCTGCCGTGTTGCTGGCAATTTTATCCAGGCTACCGCTGATCTTCGGTGCGAGGTTCGCCGGGCCTTTCAGGTTATTGGCAAGCGCCTGTTGCTGCTGGCTCTGTTCCGTTTTCCGCTTTTGCTCCTTCTTCTCCTCCTCCTTCTTCGATTGCGCGGTGACGGCTTTCAGATCCCCGGCAAGCGTATCCGCCAGCCCGGTAAGTTTCTTCTGCGTGTTCACCTGCTCAACGGCTTTTTTGGCCCGCTCTGCCTGATCGGGGATCAAGCCCAGCTTTTCCAGCACCAGATCCAGACCTTTCCAGAGTTGTTCAACGGGCCATAGTACCAGTGAGATGGCATCACCCACAATCTTGCCGAAGGATTCCCCGGCGCTGGTACAGGATTTAAGCGCCTCAGTGGAGAACTGGATCGGCTCAAACAGCTTTGTAAACCAGTCCCATACCGTACTGAGCGCGGAGATGATGGCGTCAAATATCGGTACCAGCGGTGAGAATACTGCGGAAACGATAGAAAAGATCGGCTGTAGCCCCTGCATCAGGCCGGTAAAGAACCCGCTGAAAAACGCCTTGATAGGTTGCCAGAACTGGATGATCGCAATAGCGACGCCAGCAAACAGAGCAATCAGACCCCAGACCGGGGCAGAGATACCCGCCAGCAGCGTGATCAGGGGGCCAAAGACCGCCCGACCGGCAGTAAGCAGCGCCTGCATAGGCGAACCCGCCAGCCACTGAAACGCGCCGCCCAGCCGGGTGATGCTGGTCAGCAGTTTGGCGATTCCGCCTTCACCTGCCAGCGTGGTAAAGCTCAAACGTACAAGCGCCATCGGGCCGAGTATTGCACCCAGCGCCAGCATAAGCGTACCCAGCACCGTGAGAATGGCACCGATCGCGGCGACGGTCTTCATGATGGCGGCAACCAGCGCCGGATTGGCTTCAACCCAGCCCCGGATAGAAACCAATACTTTGCTCACCGATCCCATTATTTCCATCATTGGTTCACGCATTGATTTTCCTAATGCGGTGAAGTTATTGGAAAGAATGGTTTTTGTGATCAACCAGCGTGAAGTGAGAGAATCAAGATCAATATCTGATTCACGCTTCATTGAGCCTTTCGATGCGGTACCGTGGGTTAATTCGAGTTGCCTGCGTAATTCCGGCAGGTTGTTGGCAACTTTGGATACTGCCATTGCATATTCATCACCAAAAAGCTGAGTAAGCACGTTCAGTTGCTTATCTGGTTCCAGCTTTTTGGTGGCTTCCATCACCGCCATGATGGTGCCCATGGCATCCTTTGCCATGCTCTTCTGCACTTTCTCAGCATTAAGCCCCAATGCGTCCAGACCTTCCATAAATCGATCCGGTTGCACCATGGCGTTGCCCAGCTCGCGCACCATCGCTTTAACGGCGGTACCCGCTGTTTCTGACTGTTCACCCAGAGTTAGGAACGTTGAACCTAATGCAGCAGCATTCTGATAGCCGAGCTGATCGGCAGCACCACCCACGCGTTGCAGCACGTCGATAATGTCAGAGCCTTTTGACGTGGCGTTATCGTCCAGATAGTTGATTACGTCGCCAAGCTTACCAATGTCCTGAATGGGGATTTTATACAGACCGGCGATTTTACCCAGGCTTTCCGACAGCTGATCGGCAGGTAGCTCAAAAGCCTTAGAAGCCATAGCGGCGGTATTGGCAAACGTAAGCAGATCTTTTTTCTGCTTCTGCCATGGGTCATCGCTGTTAGCCACGCCCATACGTGCGCCACCTTCTACCAGAGCAGCGTAATCAATAGCACCATTCTGCATAGGTAACTTTTCGGCAGCGTCCTTGATGGCCTTTTCCATCTCATCATATTGGGCGGTGCGGTTTCCGTTGTTATCCCGCAACCCGTTCACCTGTTTGGATACACCCTTCATGGCGTCTTCCAGACTGCTGTAACTCTTGATGGCGGCGGCTACGGGGGCAAGCACTGCCGCGCCGGTCGCTGCGGTCTTCATACCTGAGCTTTGCAATCTCTCGCCGGTTTCTTTGGCGCGGGCATAGCGCGCCTGTGCCTGAGTGACGGACTCAAGCCGCCGTTGTTGCTCAGTAAGCTGGCGGTTGTACTGCGCGGTGCGCTGGCTGATTTGTTCCGTTGCCCGGCTGGTGCTGCTGATCGCAATCCCTTCACTGTAGAAGCTGGCGCGCAACTGGTTGAGCTGGGCCTGCTCCGTTTTCTGCTGGGCTGTCAGGTTGCGGATCGCTGCCCGCTGCTGATTGAGGGCGGTAACTTGCTCAGCGCTGCGCTGGCGTAGCGGGCCGAATGCCGCCGCCATTTCACGCGCCTGCGTCTTTGCCTGAGCCAGTTGATCGGTGGTCTTCTTGTTGGCTGAGGTCAGCCGGTCAAAGCTGGAAGCCTGACGCTCAAGCCCTTTGATGCTGCTTTGCGTCTGCTTGATTTGAGAGGCCAGCGCGGCGGCGCTCTGGCGCGCCGCACTGACAGGGCGGGACATATTATTCAGGGCGCTGAAAGCAACCTGAATATTTAATTTGCGGTCTGCCATTTATTGATCTCCGCCACTGCGCGCAGCGGCTTGATCACGCCATAACAGAAGTTCCTCTACCGTCATGGCGTCCATCTCCGCTGGTCGCCAGTGGAAAATGACGGCGATATCCGCCATTAGGTTTTCTATGCGTTCGCAGGGGCATCGGATGACGCGCTGCCCGTATCCGTCCCGCTCTGATCCGAAGGTGGTTGCAAAAAATCAACCACCGCATTGGCGAGCTGGCAGAAGTCCCACGTATCCATGCGGGCGATTTCGTCAGCGGTCAGCGCCGGGGCGGTAACGCGCGGCAGCAGAACAACCAGCGCATCATAATTCGATGTCAGAACGTCATAGACTTTTAAACCACGCAGCGATCCGGCCTGCTTTAAGACTGGCGTGATCGTGATTTCGCTGATTGCCGTCTTGCCGCGAACGATAGGCGCATTGAGCGTGACAACTTCTTTACCGGTTACTTTGGTCATGGTGCATTAATTCCTTATAAGCCAATGTTAGCGCGGTGTTTTTCCATCATGTCAACGCCGCCAACTTTATAGATCATATTGAGCACATCAACTTCAATGATTTCCTCGCCGTTGATGGTCAGCTTGTAATAGGTATTTTTCAGGGTGTACTTATGGGAAGTATCATCCCCGGTTTTGGACGTGCCCGGATCCATCTCCGTGAAGCGCCCGCGCGTCTGGATTTCGACGGGTACCGCTTCGCCGGTTGAATCATCCTGGTACGACCCCGCATAGCGCGTTTGCATACCATCGGCGGTGGCGATGCCCCATTTTTTCAGCAGCCCCGCATCCATGCCGCCAAGGGTGATATCCATATCCAGCGCACCGGCATCAAAGCCGAGATCAACCGCGACAGAACCAGGCATACCACCGGCCTGATAATCCTCTGTCTTGCGGGTTAACTTCGCCGGGGTGATTTCCGGCACCATGCCGAAATAGTTATCCCCATCAAAGAACATGTTGAAGTATTTAAGTTTTTTAGGCAGAGCCATACGCGCCCCCGGTTAGTTATTCACTGCGCTGGAAAACGTAGCGAAGTATTCATCAGTGAACTCCTGCACCAGGCTGAGATTTTCCAGCGGCGGGACAGGCGTGTAGTTGTATTTGATGGTGAGCTGCCCGTTGCGCAGCGTTTCGCTGGTATTCGGTTCAGGGTCATACCAGCAGCGCGCACCCAGCAGCTTGCCCGCCGTCACATAGGACGTCAGCTTGCGGTTGATACCGTCAACGATATCTTTTACCAGCGACGGGGTGAGCGGCTTATCAACATAGGAGAAGTGAGCCTCTGCCACGGTATCCGCCACAATCTGAGCGGTACGGGTGTAGCTCTCAAAAATGTAGGTTTCTTCGTCGCAGGTACGTGATCCCCAGATGCGATAACCATCCTGTTTGATCAGGGTGGTGACGCCTGCCGCGTTCAGCTCGTCCGCATCGGTATCGGTGCCCTGTAGGGTGAAATAGATATCGCGATCCATCCCCAGCACGTTATTCACCGGCACGTTGGAAATGGTTTTGTGCCAGCCCTGCGTTGCGTCGATTTTGGCGCGCATCCCTACCGCATGAGCACCCACCGGCACGGTGGCGTTTGCTCCCGCGTTGGTGTCGTAGCAAATGAAGTTAGGCCAGATCACCATCATTTCACGCTGGGCAAACTGCTCCCGGTATTCCTTCGCCTCTGCGATGGTGTTACAGCCATTCGCAGATACGTAAGCAAAGGCGCGCAGCTTCTCAGCCATTACACCGAGCTGCGCCGCCACTGGCTGAGTATCAAGGCCGGGAACGGCAAGCACACGCGGGCGGACGCCAACACGCATCTCAGCCGATAGCAGCGCATACATGCCGGTAAAAAGCCCGGTATCCGGGTCAGTACCGCCAATAACCAGCTGATCCTGCGTTGGGGCCGTGCCGCCTTCCGGGGGTACGATTTTGGACGCATCAGCCACGCGGATCACAATGGTCTGCGGGCTGGTCTGGTCTGAAATGGCTTTCAGGGTGGTGAATAGGGTGCCGGTTTTGCCTGCCTTGCCCAGCATGTTAGCCACGCGGGTAATGAGTACAGGGGTATCCAGCGGGAAAGCGTCTTCATCTGCATCATCAGCGATACAAACGACGCCGATAACCGCCGAATCAATATCGGTGATCATCGTGCTCAGATCGGTGGTTTCCGTGACGGTTACACCGTGATGGTAATTTGTGGCCATGTAGTTGCCTCGCCAGGTCAATGATTGCCACTTATCATTGCGACAATTGCCAGCCGGTGCGAGAGGTGGGCGTTGTCAGCAGACCGCAACAACAGCCCCGCGTTGTCTGTACGCGCGCGCGTGGCGACGATGGTACCCTCACCAATGAGGGAACCAATAAGATGTTGGATGATGATGCGCGTTATTCTCCCCGCCCGGCGTTCAGTATTCAGATTGAAGACAAGCAGCTCACTGCGCTGGATGACCGTTTGATCTCGTTGTCGCTGACGGACAACCGGGGATTTGAAGCGGATACGCTTGATCTCACGGTGGACGATTCAGACGGGCAGATCGTGATGCCATCGCGCGGCGCTAAGATTTCCGTTTCGCTGGGCTGGGACAATGACCCGCTGGTATTTAAAGGGCTGTATACCGTTGATGAGGTTGCACACCGTGGCCCACCTGACCAGCTCACCATAAGCGCCCGCAGTGCAGATTTTCGCGACACGTTCAACGTGAAGCGTGAATACTCCTGGCACGATATTACCGTTGGCGATGTGGTTGCCAGTATCGCCAGCCGGTACGACCTGCGCGCCGGGGTAAGCGAGGAGCTGGCGAAGATTGAGATCGATCACGCTGACCAAACCAGTGAATCAGATATCAGTTTTCTCACCAGAATGGCGGATATGCTGGGTGCGGTTGCCACTGTCAAAAACGGCATGTTGCTGTTCATCACGCCGGGGCAGGGCGTAACCCAGAGCGGTAAACCTTTACCGGCGATCAGCATTGTGCGGGCCAGCGGCGACAAGCACAGTTTTAGCATTGCCGATCGTGATGCTTATACCGGCGTTACCGCTTACTGGCTGGATCTGAATTTCGGTAAAAAGCCCACCACCACGGTACAAACAAACACCCGCAGAAGTCGTCGGACAACCCAGCCGAAGAAGCCAAAAGAACCCGCCTCAAGCAGCAAGGAAGGGGATTACATGGCGGGCGCGGAAGGCAACGTATTCGTGATCCGCAAGACGTTTAAAACAGAGAAGGCAGCGAAGCGGGCAGCAGCGGCGAAGTGGAGCCAGTTACAGCGTGGCGCGGCGTCATTCTCTATCACGCTGGCGCGGGGCCGGGCGGATTTGTACCCGGAACAATCGGCAAGTGTATCGGGCTTTAAGTCCACGATTGATAATGGTTACTGGACGATTACCCGATGTGTGCATGATATCGGCAGCGGCGGCTTTACCACCTCGCTGGAGCTGGAAGTTAAGATTGATGAGTGGACCGCTGAGGCGGGTGACGAATCAACGGGTTAAGCGTTATACTTGACGTGATATTAACCAGCCCAGAGGAGGCCCGCGTATGGCAATGCGCTGTCCTCGCTGCCGTGCAGTTGCGAAAACTCGTACCAGTGTAGAGTTGAGTGATTTAGTACGACGCAGTTATCACCAGTGTCAAAACATGTTGTGCGGCTACTGTTTTACCAGCATGACGCAAATAGACGAATCATTAAACCAGACTCAACCAGTCCCCGGCGCGGTGGTTCCTCAAGATGTTTTCCCGCGAAGTCATCACGGCGAAGATCAGTTAAGTTTGGTGTTGTAGCGAAGTGAGAGCGCCCTTTATGGGCGCTCAAGCAGTGAAATTATTTATTGTTTATGGCTACAAATCTGCTTTTTTGCAGTTTCTCATTTAAGAATTTATCTCCATCGTCACCGGCTTTTTTTGCCCACTCATCGCAACTTTTATCACCGCCATTGAAAACAAAACCTTTGGTTAGGATATCGTTAGTGATGAAGACTTTTTCCACTGTTCCAGCCTTCCACGCTCGCTGTTTGTTGCTTGTATTGAAGTAGGTATAACAAACCGTTTGAACGGCGCTCCTTGCTTGCAGCTCTTCTATGTTGTCGAAATTGAAAGCGACAACAAGCGTTTTATCCTGCATCACAGGGACAACAGAAAGATTTAATTTTCCAAGTTCTTTAGCTAAATGTGCGGGGAGATCTTTTGTTACCTCTGAATAATCAATTACGCCAGCATCAGAGGCAACCGGTTTAGCTGGTTGCTGTGGTATCTCTGAGGCGCTGGCTGTGTTGCTGGCGTCTGCCTCTGTGTTAGTTACTGGGGTAGCTGGTTTTTGGGTAGGGTAGAGATTGGCTCCTGCTGCGGCAGTAATCAGGCATATAGCAAGGTAAACGATTGATGATTTTTTTCGGTTTGGCATAAAAACCCACTTCGGATTTATAAGCCCGACCCAGAAAGCGATACCGGCTATCGCTGCAATGATGGTGATGATTTTTTCCATTGGATACCCTCCGTATTGAGGCGGGTATTATTGTCGATGGTGCTCAAAAACGGAACAGCCAAGCGCGGTGCGCCTGGCTGCTTCTTTGTCGAAGTGTAGTCAAAATGTAGACGAAGATTAGAATAAATCCTTTTATTCCATTGTGTTACTTGCTGGATTTCTT
>NZ_SZWV01000117.1:45209-54564 GCF_005280945.1 Citrobacter sp. wls718 | reverse complement strand
CCACATGATGTGGGGGTTTTTTTTGCCCAAAATTTGACACTTTCTTATTGCCTGACTGTTTTAGTTCATCCGTTATACTAGCGGCATATCCTGATGGGAGTGCTTATGAATCAAACTTATGGGCGGCTGGTGAGCCGGGCGGCTATCGCGGCGACCGTGATGGCTTCGCTGTTACTTTTGATCAAAATTTTTGCGTGGTGGTACACCGGATCGGTGAGTATTCTGGCTGCACTGGTGGACTCTTTGGTCGATATTGCCGCGTCGTTAACCAATTTGCTGGTGGTGCGCTATTCCTTACAACCAGCCGATGATGAACACACGTTCGGGCACGGGAAAGCAGAATCGCTGGCGGCGCTGGCGCAAAGTATGTTTATTTCTGGCTCGGCGCTGTTCTTATTTTTGACCGGCATTCAGCATCTTGTTCAACCGACGCCGATGAAAGATCCGGGCGTCGGGGTAATCGTCACCGTCATTGCGTTAATTTGTACTATCATACTGGTCACGTTTCAGCGTTGGGTCGTTAAGCGTACGCAAAGTCAGGCCGTTCGGGCAGATATGCTTCATTATCAGTCTGATGTTATGATGAACGGCGCTATTCTCGTCGCGCTTGGTCTGGCCTGGTACGGTTGGCATCGTGCGGATGCCTTGTTTGCGCTCGGGATTGGCATCTATATTCTATATAGCGCATTGCGTATGGGCTACGAGGCGGTGCAATCCTTGCTGGATCGCGCCTTGCCCGATGAAGAACGTCAGGAAATTATTGATATAGTGACGTCATGGCCAGGAGTCAGCGGCGCTCACGATCTTCGCACGCGGCAGTCAGGGCCGACCCGCTTTATTCAGATTCATTTGGAAATGGAAGATAATCTGCCGCTCGTTCAGGCGCATTTAGTGGCTGAACAGGTTGAGCAGGCGATTTTGCGGCGTTTCCCGGGATCGGATGTGATTATTCATCAGGATCCCTGTTCAGTCGTACCCAAGGAAGGCAAGATGTTTGAGCTTTCATAATTCGTTGTAAAAAAGTGAGCAGGGCCAGCATTTTGTGTATAAATTACCACCGTTTGGCCTGACCTGAATCAATTCAGCAGGAAGTGATTGTTATACTATCTGCATATTCGTTGGATCGTTTCGATATGCGGAATCGACTTCCGGCAGCAGATTTCATTTTGCATTCCAAAGTTCAGAGGTAGTCATGATTAAGAAAATCGGTGTGTTGACAAGCGGCGGTGATGCGCCGGGCATGAACGCAGCAATCCGTGGTGTTGTACGTGCAGCGTTGACGGAAGGACTGGAAGTCATGGGGATCCATGATGGCTACCTGGGTTTGTATGAAGACCGTATGGTTCAGCTCGACCGTTATAGCGTGTCCGACATGATCAACCGTGGCGGTACTTTCCTCGGTTCTGCTCGCTTCCCGGAATTCCGCGACGAAAACGTGCGCGCTGTGGCTATCGAAAACCTGAAGAAGCGTGGGATTGACGCCCTGGTTGTTATCGGTGGTGACGGTTCCTACTTGGGTGCAAAACGTCTGACTGAAATGGGTTTCCCGTGCATTGGCCTGCCGGGTACTATCGACAACGATATTAAAGGCACCGACTACACTATCGGCTACTTCACCGCACTGGGTACCGTGGTAGAAGCGATTGACCGTCTGCGTGACACCTCCTCTTCTCACCAGCGTATCTCCATCGTTGAAGTGATGGGGCGCTACTGTGGTGACCTGACTCTGGCGGCAGCAATTGCCGGTGGCTGCGAATTCGTCGTCGTTCCGGAAGTTGAATTCAGCCGTGACGATCTGGTCGCTGAAATCAAAGCTGGCATCGCCAAAGGTAAGAAACACGCGATTGTGGCGATCACCGAGCACATGTGTGACGTTGATGAACTGGCGCATTACATCGAGAAAGAAACCGGACGCGAAACGCGCTCAACCGTACTGGGTCACATCCAGCGTGGTGGTTCCCCGGTGCCTTACGACCGTATTCTGGCATCCCGTATGGGGGCGTATGCCATTGATCTGCTGCTTGAAGGTCATGGCGGTCGCTGCGTCGGTATTCAGAACGAACAGTTGGTTCACCACGACATCATCGACGCTATCGAGAATATGAAGCGTCCGTTCAAAGGTGACTGGCTGGACTGCGCGAAAAGATTGTACTGATTGCAATTGCCGGATGGCGGCTTGCGCCTTATCCGGCCTACATGAGCAAATCGTAGGCCTGATAAGCGTAGCGCCATCAGGCAAAAAACCGACTCCATATATTCTCCCACGTTATAGCAAATCTTTTTTTATTCTTTAAAGTTTGGATCGCTTTCTGGCACGCTCTGCTCATCACAACATTAAATAAGAGAGTTGGGCGATGAACAAATGGGGCGTAGGGTTAACATTATTGCTGGCATCGACCAGCGTTCTGGCAAAGGATATTCAGTTACTTAACGTATCGTACGATCCAACGCGTGAGCTGTACGAACAGTACAACAAAGCCTTCGCGGCGCACTGGAAACAGGAAACGGGCGATAACGTGGTGATCCGCCAGTCACATGGTGGCTCCGGTAAACAGGCAACCTCAGTTATCAACGGTATCGAAGCCGATGTGGTTACCCTGGCGTTGGCCTATGACGTGGACGCCATTGCTGAGCGTGGCCGTATCGATAAAAACTGGATTAAACGCCTGCCGGACAACTCTGCACCTTACACCTCCACCATCGTCTTCCTGGTGCGCAAAGGCAATCCAAAGCAGATTCATGACTGGAACGATCTGGTTAAACCGGGTGTGTCAGTCATTACGCCAAACCCGAAAAGCTCCGGCGGGGCACGCTGGAACTATCTGGCGGCATGGGGTTACGCCCTGCACCACAACAACAACGATCAGGCCAAAGCTCAGGACTTCGTCAAAGCTCTGTTTAAAAACGTGGAAGTGCTGGATTCCGGCGCGCGCGGCTCTACCAATACCTTTGTTGAACGCGGAATTGGCGATGTGCTGATCGCGTGGGAAAACGAAGCGCTGCTGGCGACGAACGAACTGGGTAAAGACAAGTTTGAGATCGTCACGCCAAGCGAATCTATTCTCGCAGAACCGACCGTGTCTATTGTCGACAAAGTGGTAGAAAAGAAAGACAGTAAAGTAGTGGCCGAAGCCTACCTGAAGTATCTCTATTCTCCGCAAGGTCAGGAAATTGCGGCGAAAAACTATTACCGCCCGCGTGATGCTGACGTGGCGAAGAAATACGAAAATGCCTTTCCGAAGCTGAAGTTGTTCACCATCGACGACGAGTTTGGTGGCTGGACCAAAGCGCAGAAAGAGCACTTCTCTAACGGCGGTACGTTTGACCAAATCAGTAAACGCTAACGCAGATGTGTTTGCAGGCCCGGTGGCATAACGCGACCGGGCTTTTTTATTTGTCATCATTTTACGTTACGCTTACCCTTCAATGGGATACAGGAAACGCGTAATGAAAAAAGCAGGCTATTTTTTACTGGTGGTGATGATTATCGCTGCCGCTGCGGGCATAGGTTACTGGAAACTCAACGGTAACCCGGATGCATTACGCCAGATTGTTCTTGAGCAATGCCTGCCGAACCAGCTGCAACGGCATAACCCTGCGCCGTGTGCGGAGGTGAAACCGGATGCCGGGTATGTGGTGTTCAAAGACCGTAACGGCCCTCTGCAATACTTATTGATGCCCACTTACCGCATTAACGGCACGGAAAGCCCGCTGCTGTTGCAATCAGGCACGCCGAATTTTTTCTGGCTCGCCTGGCAAGCGCGCGGTTTTATGAGCCAAAAATACGGCCAGGAAATTCCTGATAAAGCGGTATCACTCACGATCAACTCGCCGTCTGGCCGCACGCAAAACCATTTCCACATTCATATCTCTTGCCTGCGTCCTGACGTTAGAACGCAACTGGATGACAATCTGGCGAAAATCAGCACCCGCTGGCTGCCTTTGCCGGGGGGATTACGTGGGCACGAGTATCTGGCGCGCCGTGTGACGGAAAACGAACTGGCACAGCGCAGCCCGTTTATGATGCTGGCAGAAGAGGTGCCGGATGCGCGTGATCATATGGGGCGCTATGCGCTGGCGATGGTGCGTCAGAGTGATGAGTCCTTTGTCCTGCTGGCGACTCAGCGCGATCTGCTGTCGCTGAATCTCGCCTCCGCCGAGGAAATTCAGGATCATCAGTGCCAGATCCTGCGGTAACCCCACCTAATCTGGCGTTTACTCTCTGTGCCTGTCCCCGTATTCTTGTTGAAAAAAACAACAGGAGACAGGCATGTCGCTCTGGCTTACGCACCCTCTGTTTATCCCTTCTCTGGTGGTTGGCATCACCATTCTGCTCTGGGCTACGTCGCTGTTACCGGAGTTCATTACGGCGCTGATATTCTTCTCTGTCGCAATGGTGGCGAAAATCGCCCCACCGGAGGTGATTTTTGGCGGCTTTGCTTCGTCGGCGTTCTGGCTGGTTTTCAGCGGTTTCGTGTTGGGCATCGCGATACGTAAAACGGGACTGGCGGACAGGGCGGCGCGGGCGTTGTCGTCCCGGCTGACCGATTCCTGGCCGTTAATGGTCGCAAGCGTGGTGCTGCTGAGCTATGCGCTGGCGTTTGTGATGCCGTCCAATATGGGGCGTATTGCGCTGCTGATGCCGATTGTCGCGGCGATGGCGAAACGCGCTGGCATTGTCGACGGTACCCGTGCCTGGTACGGTCTGGCGTTAGCCGTGGGTTTTGGGACGTTCCAGCTTTCCGCTACCATCCTACCCGCCAACGTACCGAATCTGGTGATGAGCGGCGCAACGGAAGGTTCTTACGGTATCCATCTGAATTATCTACCCTATTTATTGCTGCATACGCCGGTCCTCGGGTGGTTAAAAGGCGCGCTGCTGGTTGGACTGATCTGCTGGCTGTTCCCCGGCAAGCCCCATGCCCCTATGGATGTGACGCCACCTGCGCCGATGAGTCGCGATGAAAAACGGCTGGCCTGGATGTTAGCGGTGGTGTTGCTGATGTGGGTCAGCGAAAGCTGGCACGGTATTGGTCCGGCCTGGACTGGGCTGGCGGCGGCAATCATTACGCTGTTGCCACGGGTAGGCTTTATTAACGGGGACGAGTTTTCCAGCGGGGTGAACATCCGCACCTGTATTTACGTGGCGGGGATCCTGGGGCTGGCGATCACCGTGACGCAAACCGGCATCGGTAGCGCGGTGGGGGAGGCGTTGCTACACGTGATGCCGCTGGACGCGGATAAACCCTTTACCAGCTTTCTGGCGTTAACCGGTATTACCACGGCGCTCAATTTTATTATGACCGCCAACGGCGTTCCGGCGCTGTATACCACGCTGGCACAGAGCTTTGCCGATGCGACCGGGTTTCCGCTGCTGTCGGTGATTATGATTCAGGTGCTGGGCTATTCCACTCCGTTGCTGCCGTATCAGGCATCGCCAATTGTGGTGGCGATGGCGCTAGGCAAAGTGCCTGCACGGGCAGGAATGCTGCTGTGCATTACGCTGGCTATGGCAACGTACCTGGTTCTGCTGCCGCTGGATTATCTGTGGTTTAGCGTACTGGGGAAGCTATAACGTCTTGTAATCGTAAAAATTTATGTATTGAGAAGGTGAATCGCATTCTGCATGTCGATACCGGGTAATATCGATGTGCATACTTGCGTGCTGGAAACTCAAGGATTGTCTCATGGACAGATTGACCCCTATACGCTGTTGGCCTGCCATTATCTCGATCGTGATTACCCTGACTATCTGGTTTGTTATCCCTTGCCCTCCTGACGTTACCCCCGAAGCGTGGCATCTGCTGGCGCTGTTTATTGGCACTATCGCGGCCATCATTGGCAAAGCCATGCCTATTGGCGCTATCGCGATTGTCGCGATTATGCTGGTGGCAATGACCGGCGTCACTCACCCTGGTAAACCGACTGCGGCGCTGAGTGATGCGCTGAGCGGTTTCTCTAACCAACTGATCTGGTTGATCGGTATCTCTATCATGCTGTCGCAAAGCCTGTTGAAAACGGGGCTGGGCGCGCGCATTGGCTATGGGTTTATTGCCCTGTTTGGCAAACGGACGCTGGGTATTGCCTGGGCGTTAACCCTGGCGGAAACGCTGATAGCCCCCGTAACCCCAAGCAATACCGCGCGCGGTGGTGGGATTATTCACCCGGTCATGCGGGCGATTGCCGAAAGCCTCGGGTCTCAGCCGGGAGATAAGGAAAACGGTTCTACCGGCCGCTATCTGGCGCTGGTGAACTACAACATTAACCCGATTACCTCGGCGATGTTTATTACTGCGACCGCGCCTAACCCACTGATTGTCAGCTTTTTGACCAAAGGGACGGATGGGGTACTGAATATGACCTGGGGAATGTGGGCCATCGCTGCGCTTCTGCCTGCGGTCGTCTCACTGATCGTGATGCCCATTATTATCTGGTGGCTCTACCCGCCGGCCATTACCCGCACGCCGAACGCGCCGCAGTTCGCCCGGCAAAAGCTCGATGCGCTTGGCCCGCTTGCGCTGGCAGAGAAAATCACCCTCGCGGTTTTCGTTTTGCTGCTCTGCCTGTGGGCGGGTGTTCCTGCGATGATTATGGGCAGTGCCTGGACCGTCAACCCCACCAGCGCGGCGTTAATCGGCTTATCAATTTTGTTAGTGACCGGGGTACTCAGCTGGGATGATATTCTCAAATGCCGTGGGGCATGGGATACGATAGTCTGGTTTGCTGCGCTGGTAATGATGGCGGACTTCCTGAGCAAACTGGGCCTGGTCGGCTGGCTGGCGACCAGCGTCGGAAGTGCCATCGATCATCTCGGCGTTCACTGGAGTATCGCCACACTGCTGCTGGTTCTGCTTTACGTCTATTCGCACTACTTTTTTGCCAGCACTACCGCGCATATTACGGCGATGTTCGCGGCGTTCTTCGCGGCGGGATTAGGTCTCGGTGCGCCTCCGGCGCTGCTTGGCCTGATGCTGGGATTCTCATCCTCGTTGATGATGTCGCTCACGCACTACGGCACAGGTACTGCGCCCATCATTTTTGGCTCGGGTTACGTTACGCTGGCTGAGTGGTGGAAAACAGGGCTGGTGATGAGTGTGGCCAACCTGACTATCTGGGGGGTAACGGGTGCCTTCTGGTGGCACTGGCTGGGATATTGGTAACGCGGAGATGACAAGGGGGGCAATGCCCCCCTTACAACAACTTAAGCCTGTTTAGCGGCTTCAGCTGCCTTAACGATCACGGCGAAGGCGTCGGCTTTCAGAGAAGCACCACCCACCAGCGCGCCGTCGATGTCCGGCTGCGCGAACAATTCTGCCGCGTTAGCTGCGTTTACGGAACCGCCGTACTGGATGATAACTTGTTCAGCGATTTTTGCGTCAGCTTTAGCAATATGGTCACGGATGAATTTGTGAACAGCCTGAGCCTGTGCCGGAGTTGCAGATTTGCCGGTACCGATAGCCCATACAGGTTCGTAAGCGATAACCACGCCTTCGAATGCTTCTGCGCCCTGAGTCTTCAGTACTGCGTCGATCTGACGTGCGCACACTTCTTCAGTTTTGCCCGCTTCGTTTTCTGCTTCGGTTTCACCGATGCACAGAACCGGCGTCAGACCCTGCTCTTTCAGCACGGCGAATTTTTTAGCGATCAGTTCGTCAGACTCTTTGTGGTAAGTACGACGCTCAGAGTGACCGATAATGATGTATTTCGCGCCGATATCTTTCAGCATTTCAGCGCTGGTTTCACCGGTGAATGCGCCAGACAGGTTCAGGTCAACGTTCTGCGCGCCCAGGATGATGTGGCTACCGGCAGCGGCGTGGTTCGCCAGGTCGATATACATTTCCGGTGGAGCGATTGCTACTGCACAGCCAGCAACGCCAGCCAGTTCTTTACGCAGGTTAGCAACCAGTTCGTTTACCATGTGGCGGCTGCCGTTCAGTTTCCAGTTACCCATCACTAAAGGATGTCGCATTTCATTTCTCCACGCTTGTCAGCGAATTAAGGAAGATGGCCGCCCGTCAGGGCAGCATGGTCTGTGAAACAGTATAGAGATTGATCATCATGAAGGCTTTGCTTTTTGTCATTTATTCGACCCTTCGAGATTTTCAGATAGCGCCAGCTTAATCGGTTCAACAGCGAAGGTCAGCCCTTTTTCGCCGTTATCTGCCAGGACATAGCGAATTGCACCCTCGGTTTCTGCGTAGTAATGCTTACTTTTGCCTGCGGTGAGCAATTTTTGCAGTTTTTTCTGACTTTGTTCTTTGGTCAGTAAGGGGGCTACGGTGCGGATGACGGCACTCATGTACTCCAGCGCTTTGGCTTTGGCTGCCTTTTGTTCCGGCCCCTGGATCGGCAGCCAGGTTATCTGCATGCTTTTAATTTTCAATGTCCCGCGCTCAAGGGCTGATGACGCATACAGGTTTTCATTGATTTTACTGGCTGCTCGGGTGAGATTTGCCTTATCGCGGCTGCTGTCGATGGCGCGGAATTCATTTAATGCAAGCTTCGGATTCTGCGTATTAAAGTTTTCACGAAATTGGCTGATCGACAGATCAAACGTCGGCGCGCCCGCCAGCAGATAGGGGGCAGTGGTTGCCGTCGAGGGCGCTTCCGCCCGAGCCACAGGGCTTGCGGACAGGGCTGAAAACAATAATAAAAACAGAGTAAATCCTTGCTTCATCAATCGTACCTTTCATTATGACTGACCACGATTAAAACGATATACTCGTCGTCTTTCAAGTGGCAGGTGCGTTAGCTGCGTTCATTCACCCGAATCACTTACTTGAGTAAGCTCATCGGGACGCATTCACTTGCCGCCTTCCCACCACTCGAAATCCATAGAGCAAAACCGTCGGGCTTGTCAAAAGGGTAAGCTGTTCTTGAAGGTAATAATAAAGGAACTTACATGACCATACAGCAGTGGTTATTCTCAATTAAAGGGCGTATTGGACGCCGTGATTTCTGGATTTGGGTCGGCCTCTGGATTGTCGGTATGCTGGTTCTGTTCTCGCTGGCGAGTAAAAAACTTCTCGATATTCAGACAGCGGCTTTTTGCCTGGTGTGCTTGTTATGGCCGACAGCGGCGGTGACGGTAAAACGCCTGCATGACCGGGGACGCTCTGGCGCATGGGCGCTATTGATGATTCTGGCGTGGATGCTGCTGGCAGGAAATTGGACGATGTTACCCAGCCTCTTGCCGTGGGTCGTCGGACGCTTTGTCCCCACGTTGATTCTGGTCGGCATGCTGATTGACCTGGGCGCGTTTGTTGGCACCCAGGGCGAGAATAAGTTTGGTAAGGATACGCAGGACGTGAAGTACAAAGCGTGAATACCATGCCAGATGGCGAAAGTGTCACCC
>NZ_SZWV01000117.1:31314-45199 GCF_005280945.1 Citrobacter sp. wls718 | reverse complement strand
TAAGGCGAAGCCACCATCCGGCAAAAGTGACTTCAGGCAAACACCCTTACCAGTAATGCTCAGCGGTCATATGGCCCGGTCGGCGACGCAGGTGTTTGGTCATCTGCCGGGTATCTTTCAGCAACTGCTGGGTATCGCGTACCATCTGTGGGTTCCCACAGAGCATCACATGGCTGGTGGCGGTATCCATCGGCAGACCGACTGCTTTTTCCAGCTCACCGCTTTCAATCAGTGCGGGAACGCGGCCAGTAAGCGAACCTGCAGCTGTTTCACGGCTGACGACGGTCTGAATACGTAATTTCCCTTCGTAACGCTTTTCCAGCGCCTGCATCAGCGGCAGGTAGCTTAAATCGGCGGCATAACGGGCAGCATGGACCAGCACCAGATTTTTAAAGCGATCGACATCTTTGCCCAGTTGCAGAATGGATAAGTACGGGCCGATCGCCGTGCCGGTTGCCAGCATCCACAGCGTATCGCAATCGGGGACTTCATCCAGCACAAAGAACCCCGCGGCTTCACTGACCACCTGTACGTCATCGCCAGGTTTTAGCGCGGCCAGACGTGGACTCAGCTTCCCGTCAGGCACTGTCACCAGATAAAACTCTAAATCGGGGTTGTCTGGTGCATTCACGTAGGAATAGGCGCGCTGGACGCGTTCGCCGTCGATCTCCAGACCAAGCTTGGTGAACTGACCCGCAGTGAAGGGGAGAACCGGTGCGCGCACGGTCAAACTAAACAGGGCGTCGGTCCAGTTCTGTACCTTAGTGACTTTGCCTGTTACCCAATCTGCCATGGTGTCCTCCTGTCTGCTTTGATTGCCTTATCTTCGTTCGTTGCACGAAAGATTTCCAGCCCCGAAGGACTGGAAGGCTCAATCAAACAAATTTGTTACAGGATATGCGCCTGCACATCAGGATCTTTGCGATCAAGGTAGTGGATGGATTGAATACGACGGATCGTGCGCGACTTGCCGCGGATCAGCAGCGTTTCGGTGGTGGCGATATTGCCCTTACGGCTGATTCCATCCAACAGATCACCTTTGGTGATCCCGGTGGCGGAGAAGATAACGTTATCGCTACGTGCCATTTCGTCCAGACGCAGCGCTTTACCGGCTTCAATGCCCATCGCCTGGCAGCGGGCCAGTTCCTGTTCGCCGATACGGCGGTTTTCTTCGCTGTCGCCTTTGACGTCATGACGTGCCAGCAAACGACCCTGCATGTCGCCGTCCAGCGCGCGGATGACGGCGGCAGAAACGACACCTTCCGGTGCGCCGCCAATGCCGTACAGCACGTCAACTTCGCTGTCTGGCATACAGGTCAGAATGGAGGCTGCGACGTCGCCATCGGGAATGGCGAACACGCGAACGCCAAGCTTCGCCATCTCTGCGATCACCTCATCGTGGCGAGGTTTGGCCAGAATCGTCACGGTCAGATCGCCGAGCGGCTTGTTGAGTGCGGCGGCGACATTACGTAGGTTTGTTTCCAGCGGCAGGTTCAGGTCGATAGCCCCTTTGGCGCCAGGGCCGACAATCAACTTCTCCATGTACATATCTGGCGCGTTGAGGAAACAGCCTTTGTCACCAACTGCGAGGACCGCCAGCGCATTCGCCTGGCCCATTGCCGTCATGCGCGTACCTTCGATAGGGTCGACCGCAATGTCTACGGCATCGCCGTGACCGGTACCGACTTTCTCACCGATAAACAGCATCGGCGCTTCATCAATTTCACCTTCGCCAATCACGATGGTGCCGTCAATATTGACCTGGTTGAGCATAATACGCATGGCGTGCACCGCTGCGCCGTCGGCGGTATTTTTATCGCCGCGTCCCAGCCATTTATAGCCAGCCAGCGCTGCCGCTTCGGTTACGCGTGAAAATTCAATGGCAAGTTCTCGTCTCATTGCAAACTCGTAGCAGAAAGGAATGGCGCGAAGTGTAGCACAGGGGAGAGGGCGGGATTATTGATGTGTGTGCGGGATTGCCCCGCACGAAGATATTGCCGGATGGCGACGCTAACGCGTCTTATCCGGCCTACGTCAGATTCGTATCAGTAGGCCGTGCCATCCGGCAATGACGGGTTACTCTTCGTGGTCTTCCCACGCCAGGGCGCGTTTAACCGCTTTTTTCCAGCCGCTGTAACGGAAGTTACGTTCGGTGGTTTCGATGCCCGGGCGGAATTCACGCTCGATGACCGCTTTTTCCTGCAGTTCATCCAGGTTTTGCCAGAAGCCAACGGCCAGACCTGCCAGGTATGCGGCACCCAGTGCAGTCACTTCACGGACTTCCGGGCGCTCTACGCGGGTGCCAAGAATGTCGGACTGGAACTGCATCAGGAAGTTGTTGGCGACCGCGCCACCGTCGACACGCAGCGCGTGCAGACGAATACCGGAGTCGGCCTGCATTGCTTCCAGCACGTCACGGGTCTGATAAGCGATAGACTCAAGCGTTGCACGGATGATGTGGTTGGAGTTAACGCCACGGGTCAGGCCAAAGATGGCACCACGCGCATACGGGTCCCAATACGGCGCACCCAGACCGGTGAATGCCGGAACGACGTACACACCGTTGGTGTCCTTCACTTTGGTGGCGAAGTATTCGGAGTCGAACGCATCGCTGATGAGTTTCATTTCATCACGCAGCCACTGAATGGATGCGCCGGCCATAAACACCGCGCCTTCCAGCGCATAGTTTACTTCCCCGGTCGGACCGCAGGCGATGGTGGTCAGCAGCCCGTTTTCAGACTTCACGGCTTTCTCGCCGGTATTCATCAGCATGAAGCAGCCGGTGCCGTAGGTGTTTTTCGCCATCCCTTCTTTCACGCACAGCTGACCGAACAGTGCGGCCTGCTGGTCACCCGCGATACCCGAGATAGGAATACGCGTGCCGCCTTTACCGCCAATGTTGATCTGACCGTAGACTTCAGAAGAACGACGCACTTCCGGCAGCATGGCACGCGGGACGTCCAGTGCGTCCAGCATTTTGTCGTCCCAGTCCAGGGTATGGATGTTGAACAGCATGGTACGTGAGGCGTTGGTGTAATCCGTTACGTGTACGCGCCCCTGAGTCATTTTCCAGATAAGCCAGGTGTCCACGGTACCAAACAACAGTTCGCCGCGACGAGCGCGCTCACGCGAGCCCTCTACGTGGTCGAGGATCCACTTCACTTTGGTGCCAGAGAAGTACGGGTCAATGACCAGCCCGGTGTTGTTACGGACATAGTCTTCCATACCGTCGCGCTTAAGTTTCTCGCAAATATCCGCGGTACGACGACACTGCCAGACAATGGCGTTATAGATAGGTTTACCGGTTTCACGCTCCCAGACGATGGTGGTTTCGCGCTGGTTGGTAATCCCGATCGCGGCAATTTCGTCGGAACTGATATCGGCTTTCGCCAGCACTTCTACCAGCGTAGAGCTTTGAGTCGCCCAAATTTCCATCGGGTCGTGTTCTACCCAACCGGCTTTCGGGTAGATTTGCTCGAATTCGCGTTGTGAAACGCTAACAATATTTGCATCGTGGTCCATTACGACCGCGCGGGAGCTGGTAGTGCCCTGGTCGAGCGCAACGATATATTTTTTTTCAGTCATGATTTTTGTCCCGTAGTCACATTACTGCGAAGCTTTTTGTTGAGTGTTGGCCGCGACGTCTTTCTCTTCAATCGCGCAGACATCGCACGGCAAATGGCGACCAATCAGTTTGCGATATGCCCATGCGCCCAAAATCGTGCCGGTAATCGGGCCAAACACCGGTACCAGGAAGTAAGGAATATCGCGACCGCCCGTGAAGGCAATCTCACCCCATCCAGCCATCCAGGCGAAGAGTTTCGGTCCGAAGTCACGTGCCGGGTTCATTGCAAAACCGGTCAGTGGTCCCATAGAGGCACCAATAACTGCGATCAATAAACCGATCAGCAGCGGCGCCAGTGGACCACGTGGCACACCGTTACCATCGTCGGTCAGTGCCAAAATCAGCCCCATCAGAATAGCGGTAATGACCATTTCAACTGCGAAGGCCTGCACAAAATTGATATGCGGGTTTGGATATGTTGAGAATGTCCCTGCCAGATTGAGGCTTTCAGCGCTACCGCGCACGATATGGTTGGTTTGTTCGAAATCGATGAAAAGATTGTAATAAAGCCCGTAAACCAAAGCCGCTGCGCAAAAGGCGCCGGCAATTTGTGAAATGATAAAAGGTACGACTTTACGCTTATCAAAGCAGGCAAACAGCCAAAGTGCGATTGTGACCGCCGGATTCAGGTGTGCACCAGAAACGCCTGCCGTCAGATAGATAGCCATCGCTACCCCCAGACCCCAGATGATACTGATTTCCCACTGCCCAAAAGTCGCCCCAGCGACTTTGAGTGCAGCAACACAGCCCACACCGAAGAAAATCAACAACCCGGTACCGAGGAATTCAGCAATGCACTGGCCTTTCAAGGTTGATGTTTGACTCATAATCGGATCCTGAAGAGAGATTAATGTTTATTGTGTGCGAGAAGGTCACTGACATCCCCGGAGCCCGGTAGGCACACTGTTAATTTATCGTTAACGAGCAAAAACGAGAAATATCGAAATTAAAATGTGTGTGCTGCATCAACAAAATGAGCGTTTTCGCGCCATAACGAGGTATTTGTAATACATAACTAGTGTGAGCTGAATCATTTCATTAACCAATATGTTAACACTTTTGAGCTATAGGGTGTTTGTCGCCAGGACAAGGATTAAAAGTGTTGCAAACCGCAATCTACGCGGGATGCTGCTGGACAGGGATGGCGCGGCTTCATACAATCGGTGCTAAGTAGAGAACGCGCGTTTTTATTAAGGCGTCACCGTTATCGGGACGAGGATTTTTATCCATCAACGCCTTGCAATTCAGGAGAGGTATGACGATGTCATTAGAAGTGTTTGAGAAACTGGAAGCAAAAGTACAGCAGGCGATTGATACCATCACGCTGTTGCAGATGGAAATCGAAGAGCTGAAAGAAAAAAACAACTCACTGTCGCAGGAAGTTCAGTCTGCACAGCAGCAGCGTGAAGAGCTGGAGCGTGAGAACAACAGCCTGAAAGAACAGCAGAGCGGCTGGCAGGATCGTCTGCATGCTCTCCTGGGGCGTATGGAAGAAGTCTAATTACGCTTTATCTTTCGCGCCGTAGCAGCGTTGGCTGTGCTCAGCTACCCCAGTCACGTAGTTTACTACGCTCCTGGGGATATCTTCGTTTGCCGCCTTGCTACAACACGAAATCTCTCGCGTAATTGGCTCTGCGTGTAGGCCGGATAAGGCGCAAGCCGCCATCCGGCGATCGGCGATAACGCATAAAAAAGGCACCGTAAGGTGCCTTTTTCGATTACTCGATATCGAGCGGGTCTTCGGAGAGGATCATCCCGGTATTGTCGGCGTACAGGTGGTCGCCGGAGAAGAACGTCACGCCACCGAAGTTGACGCGCACATCGCTTTCTCCAATGCCTTCACCTGCGGCACCCACCGGAATAGCGGCAATTGCCTGGATACCGATGTCCAGTTCTTCCAGATCGTCTACCTGGCGTACTGAACCGTAGATGACCAGACCTTCCCATTCATTCTGTACGGCCAGCCGCGCCAGTTCGGCATCAACCAGCGCACGACGGACAGAGCCGCCGCCATCGACCAGCAGAATGCGACCACGGCCATTTTGTTCGAGCAGATCGTACAGCAACCCGTTGTCCTCGAAACATTTTACCGTGGTGATTTGTCCGCCAAACGACGACCGTCCCCCAAAGTTAGAGAACAGTGGTTCCACGACGTTGACATCTTCCTGGTAGATGTCACAAAGCTCGGATGTATCGTATTTCATAGGCTCAACGTTCAGTTGCTGCGAGAATTTTTAGTATATCGCGCTATGTGTACTGTTGGCAAAATCATCAATTGTTAATTGATATTTGTCAGTTAAACAGACCACTGGCTTAGGAAAATTCCAACCACAAACAGCAGGTTAGTTAACAGTGCCGCTTTTACGGTGCGTTCCAGCATCGGACGCATTGCTGCCGGATCCATTTCACGCATTACGTATCGCGCCTGCTTAATCAGCAGCGGAGCGGCCAGGATGAACAGCCATCCCCACAGACTTTGCAGCGAAAACAGATTAAACAGCGCCAGGCAAACCAGCGTCCCCATCAGCAGGCAGGCATGGTAACGACGTGCATTCACGGCCCCCAGACGCACCACCAGCGTGTTTTTACCGTTCTCCCTGTCGCTGTTGATATCACGCAGGTTATTGACGTTGAGCACGGCGGTAGCCAGCAGACCGCAGGCGGTGGCTGGCAGGATTAGCGCGGGGATCAGCGTATGGGCCTGCAAATACCAACCGCCCATCACGCTCAGCCAGCCGAAGAAAACCAGCACGGAAATATCACCGAGGCCGATGTAGCCATAGGGGCGATTGCCGACGGTATAGGTGATCGCCGCGATAATCGACAAGCCACCGAGCACCAGGAAGCCGACAAAATCAGCCATCGTGTGGCAGGCCACCGCCACTAGTGCCAGGCCGGACAGGCAAATTAAGGCCACGGTGACCATTAAGGCGCGCTTCATCTGCTGTTGGGTGATCACCCCTTTTTGCATGCCACGTAGCGGTCCAATGCGGTCAGGCTTGTCGCTGCCTTTGACAGCATCGCCATAGTCGTTTGCGAGATTGGACAGGATTTGCAGCAGCCCCGCCGTTATCAATGCCAGCAGAGCCACCAGCGGATCGAAATACCCTTGCCACCATGCTAATGCCGTACCGACGATGATCGCCGCGAAGGCGAGCGGTAAGGTCTTAGGTCGTAAACTTTCCAGCCAGGCTTGTGAGCGGCTAATTTGTTGTTGTTCAGTCATATTTAGCGCCAATAAAAATGGGGCTTAATCAGCCCCATCAACAGTGATGAAAATGCATTGAACGCGATTATAGGATAAAACGGCTCAGATCTTCATCTGCGACCAGCGCATCCAGATGTTTGCTCACATATTCGGCATCAATTGTGATGCTTTGGCCGTTTAAATCGCTCGCATCATAGGAAATGTCTTCCATCAGACGCTCAAGTACGGTGTGCAGACGACGGGCACCGATGTTCTCGGTGGTTTCGTTGACCTGCCAGGCGGCCTGAGCGATGCGCTTAATGCCATCTTCCGTGAACTCAATATTAACGCCCTCAGTTGCCATCAGTGCTTTGTACTGGACGGTGATGGAGGCGTTAGGCTCAGTCAGGATACGCTCGAAATCGCTGGTGGTCAGTGCCTGCAATTCTACACGAATTGGCAGACGACCCTGCAGTTCCGGGATCAGGTCGGACGGTTTCGCCACCTGGAACGCGCCGGAAGCGATAAACAGAATGTGATCTGTTTTCACCATGCCGTGCTTGGTCGAGACGGTGCAGCCTTCGACCAGCGGCAGCAGGTCGCGCTGCACGCCTTCACGGGACACGTCCGGACCGGAGGATTCACCGCGCTTACAGATTTTGTCGATTTCGTCGATAAACACGATCCCGTGCTGCTCAACGGCGTCGATAGCGTCTTGCTTCAGTTCTTCCGGGTTTACCAGCTTCGCCGCTTCTTCTTCAATCAACAGCTTCATGGCTTCTTTGATTTTCAGCTTACGCGGTTTTTGTTTCTGGCCGCCCAGGTTCTGGAACATGGACTGCAGCTGGCTGGTCATCTCTTCCATGCCAGGAGGTGCCATAATTTCTACGCCCATCGGCGCAGCGGCGAGATCAATTTCAATCTCTTTGTCGTCCAGTTGGCCTTCACGCAGTTTTTTACGGAATGCCTGACGTGCAGCGGAAGGTTCCTGAGGCTGTTCAGACTGTCCCCAGTTATTTTTAGCTGGTGGGATCAGTACGTCGAGAATACGTTCTTCCGCCATTTCTTCGGCGCGGAAGCGGTTTTTCTCGATCGCCTGGACGCGGACCATTTTAATGGCAGCATCGGTCAGATCGCGGATGATGGAGTCAACTTCCTTACCCACATAGCCGACTTCGGTGAATTTCGTGGCTTCAACTTTGATAAACGGTGCGTTGGCTAGTTTTGCCAGACGACGGGCGATTTCGGTTTTACCGACGCCGGTTGGGCCAATCATCAGAATGTTTTTTGGCGTAACTTCATGGCGCAGCTCTTCGTCGAGCTGCATGCGGCGCCAGCGGTTACGCAGAGCAATCGCCACGGAACGCTTGGCGTTATCCTGGCCGATGATGTGTTTGTTCAGTTCGCTGACAATTTCGCGTGGGGTCATTTCAGACATGGGGGATCCTTACGCTTTGGAGTTCAATTCTTCGATGGTATGGAAGTGGTTGGTATAAATGCAGATATCCCCTGCAATATCCAACGCTTTCTCAGCAATCTCGCGGGCGCCAAGCTCGGTGTTTTCAAGCAGAGCACGTGCCGCAGCCTGGGCGTAGGGACCGCCGGAGCCGATGGCAATCAGATCGTTTTCTGGCTGAATGACATCGCCATTACCGGTAATGATGAGTGATGCAGTTTCATCGGCAACAGCCAGCAGCGCTTCGAGTTTGCGCAGCATACGGTCGGTACGCCAGTCCTTCGCCAGCTCAACGGCAGCTTTCACCAGGTGACCCTGATGCATTTCAAGTTTGCGTTCAAACAGTTCAAACAGCGTGAATGCATCCGCAGTGCCGCCCGCAAAGCCCGCGATGACTTTGTCGTTGTACAGACGGCGGACTTTTTTCACGTTGCCTTTCATTACGGTGTTACCCAGTGTGGCCTGACCATCACCGGCGATTACCACATGGCCGTTACGGCGTACGCTTACTATTGTTGTCACGAGCAGACCCCTTGGTTACAAATACGGAATTCAGGCCCCGCACAGATGTACGGGGCGTAATGCAAGTATAGATGGGGGGGATTTTGGGGGTTTCAACCCCCGGCAGACAGTCGAATACAGTTTGTGTGACCCGCTACTTTCAAACGGCTGATGGTGTTGTCAGCGTTTTCTTTGCCTTTGAGTGGGCCAATAACCACGCGATTCCAGCCGTTGTTGGTGGTAATACGGGAGTTAAAGCCCTCAAAAGCCAGCTGTGCACGCACGGTTTCTGCCTGTTCAGCCCCTTTAAACGACCCACACTGCACCATCCAGCGGCGCTCATCTTTTTTCTCAGCAGTCTGCTTCGGCACTTCGGTAATCGGTGCTGCTGGCTGCGTCTTCGGCTGAGCGGCAGCGGTATGTGCAGGCGTCTGCAGCAGATCCTGGTATGGCTGTTGGGCCGCAGGTTTGGGCTGCGTTTGACGAGGTTGCTGCACCGGCGCGGCTTGTGCGGTACGCGTTTGCTGCTGCTGAGGCTGCTCCGTTGCCCGAGGGCGTGGCTGCTGAGCCTGCTGCTGCGCGTTGCTCCATTGCTGTTGCTGCACCTGACGCTGACGCTGCAGCGTTTGCTGGCGCTGCGCAGGCGTTTGCTCATTCCACGGAACTTCGTTGAGCTGAGTAGGCTGCTGACGCATATCAGCCTGCATTTGCGCCAGCAACTGGCGCTGCTCATTGGTCAGCTGATCGGCATTCAGCACTTCACCGCCCGCAGAGGGTTCGGTTGGTGCACGCACGCCTGGTTGACGGCTTTCCAGCTCTTTGATGTATCGCCAGCGTTCCTCCGGCTTCGGCGGAATGCCATTGCCGGTAACTTTCTGGTTTTGCAGCGTCTCGGACTCTTCTTTCTTGTGATGCGTAATGAAGTACAGACCACCGATAAAGGTCACGAGTACGGCTGCTGCAATAGCGACCATCGCGGGTGAAACCGCAGGCGTATTGCGTTGCTTATTCCGTGAGGTGCTCTTTTTGCGCCGCGAAGGTGCCGGTTGGCCGCGACGTACATAATCTCGTTGTGCCACTATCGTTTCGCTGTATTTATTCGTTCGTCAGCCCGCCATGTTACTTAAGCGGCGGGCCTTTGACCAGACAGGGGAGTCCGAAAGCACTTTACTTTACGTCAGTGCCTGGGTGGTGCCCCGAATAATGAGTTCACAGTCCAGTAAACGTGACCCGCTGCTGACATTTTGCCCCTGGAGTTGATCGAGCAGTAACAGCATAGCCTCACGTCCGATATCGAAACGCGGCTGTGCGACAGTTGTCAGCGGTGGATCACAATATTCCGTCAGTGAAATGTTATCAAAGCCAATAATCGACAGGTCGTCAGGCACTTTCAGTCCCTGGCGTTTGGCGTAGGAAAGTGCGCCCAGCGCCATGACGTCGCTGTGGCAAAAGACGGCTGTCGGTGGTTGAGGCTGTTCAAGCAGTTGTTTTAGCGCGTTAGCCCCCGCTTCGTAGGTAAAATCGCCGCGCGCAATAAAATGCGGATCGACGGTAATCCCACTGCGACGTAACGCCTGAACGTAACCTTGCAGGCGATAGTGGCACAGTGGCATATCTTCTGGTCCGGCGATACAGCCGATGCGTTTGTGCCCCAACTCCAGCAGATAGTTCATCGCGTTAAAGGCGGCGGTGAGGTTATCAATGTGAACGGTGGGCAGTTCCAGCTCAGGCGCGAACTCATTGGACATCACCATCGGCGGTAAATTGCGCTGTTCTTCTACGCTGGCATCAAATGGCAGGCGTGAGCTGAGCAGCACCATGCCGTCAATTTGCTTGGTAATAATGAGGTTAAGAAAGGTCTTTTCCTGCTGGTTCTGATGCGCGCAATCGCCGATCAGCACCAGATAACCCTGCTCGGCGGCGGTGACTTCAATGCCGCGAATGACTTCGCTGAAAAAGGGATCGCAAATATCCGGGACGATGACCAGGATGGTACGTGATTCATTACGCTTAACGTTGCGGCCCATTGACTGCGGTAAATATCCTACTTCCAGAGCGGCCTGCTCAACCTTGTTACGGGTTGACTGAGAGACTTTGTCTGGATTCATCAATGCACGGGAAACGGTTGCCGTGGAGACCTTCGCCTTCAGGGCAACATCTTTCATCGTTGCGGCAGTGACCTGCTTGTTCGGTTTCACTCTTTCTCCTCGCCAGGGCGCTGCTGGTGCAGCTCTGTCCCTGGGTAACCTTCATCTGAAACATTTTTATCAGATAGTGAATCGAAGCAGTTACAGAATTTTCATAAAAAGTGTGATGGATATTTAATTTTACGATCCGCCTCGCATCATGAGGGCTTATCCCTCAATGGGATCGACATCCAGCACCCATTTGACCTTGCGTGCTTCGGGCAGGGTATTGATCAACGCCAGCGTGCCGCTGACGATATGCTGCAGTCGAATTCGTGACGGATGTTGCAACAAAATTTGCCAGCGATAGCGACCGCCACGTTTGGGGGCCAGCGCGGGAACCGGGCCCAATACCCACAGCTTATCGTCGGCCAGCGGGCTGGCCTGAATCAGATTACGTAACTGTTGTAAAAACAGCGGTGCCTGCTGGTTGTTGTGATCTTCTGCCCGCACGATCACGTGGCTGGTCCACGGTGGAAGCTGCAACGTTTGTCGCTCGGCCAGTGCCTGCTCGGCAAAGGCGTCATAGCCTTTATGCAATAAGGTTTGCAGCAACGGATGTTCAGGGTGATGCGTCTGCAATACCACTTCGCCCTGTTTCCCGGCACGTCCTGCGCGCCCAGATACCTGGGTATAGAGCTGGGCAAAGCGCTCTGCAGAGCGAAAGTCAGCAGAGAATAATGCCCCATCCACATCCAGCAGCGCCACCAGCGTGACGTCCGGGAAGTGGTGGCCTTTCGCCAACATTTGCGTCCCGATAAGAATGCGTGCTCCGCCGCGATGGACCTCCGCCAGATGCTGCTCAAGCGCCCCTTTACGGCTGGTGGTATCGCGATCGATACGTGAAATCGGCACGCCGGGAAAGAACGGCGCTAAGGCCTGTTCGAGCTGCTCGGTGCCGAGTCCAACCGGTACCATATGCGTAGAGCCGCAGGAGGGGCACTGACGCGGTATCGGGCGCTGGCTGTCGCAGTGGTGGCAGCGCAGATGATGCTGCGCCTGATGCAGCGTGTAGTAGTGATCGCAGCGTGGACATTCAGCAATCCAGCCGCAGTCGTGGCACAACAACGCAGGGGCAAAACCCCGGCGATTAAGAAACAAGATAACCTGGTTATCAGCCTGCAGATGCTGACGCATGCGGGCGATCAGCGCCGGGGCCAGTCCGGCCTGTACCTGCTGACCTTTCAGATCCAGCACGTGCTGCGTCGCAGGACGGGCATTTCCGGCGCGACGCGTCAGGCGCAACATGCGATATTTTTTTTGTCGTACGTTGCACAGCGTTTCCAGCGCCGGTGTGGCTGAGCCGAGGATAATCGGGATCTGCTCGCTGTGCGCACGGTAAACCGCCAGGTCGCGGGCGTGATAGCGCCAGCCTTCCTGCTGTTTATAGGAGCTGTCATGTTCTTCGTCGATGACAATTACGCCGAGGTTTTTAAACGGGGTGAACAGCGATGAGCGGGTACCGATGACAATTGCTGCTTCACCGTTTTTTGCTTTCAGCCATGCAGAAAGACGTTCGCTGTCATTTAAACCAGAGTGCAGGACTTCGACCGGAGCATTGAAGCGTTCACGAAAGCGGGCGATGGTTTGCGGCGTCAGGCCTATTTCCGGCACCATCACCAGCGCCTGCTTGCCCTGAGCGAGGACGTTTTCCAGTACGCTTAAATAGACTTCCGTTTTGCCAGAGCCTGTGACGCCGGCGAGTAGCCAGGCGCTAAAGCTGTCCGATGCGCTGTGAATAGCTCCAACGGCGGTGGCTTGTTCGGTATTCAGCCTTAAACGCTCGCCAGAGACGGCGTAGTGCGTGCGCCAGTCACTGAATCCAGGCGTTTCGCTTGCCAGGGAGCACAGACCTTTTTTGCGTAGCGCCTGCAATGCCGCATCATTAAATTCGAGGTCGGCCACCTGATCCCGCCAGATTTTTCCCTGTCGCAGTGCTGCCAGCGCCTGCTGCTGCTTCGGTGAGCGTTTCAGGTTGTTCAGGTCAGTGGCATGGCCTTCTTCGGTGGCAAACCAGTACCACATTGGCGTGTTGGTGGCGGGACGCCCCTGGCGCAGTAGCATCGGCAGGGCGTGAAACAGCACGTCACCAATGGGATGATGGTAATAATCTGCGGCCCACAGCAGTAAGCGCCAGACGGAGGTCGAATAGACCGGTTCGCTGTCCAGCACCTCAATGACCGCTTTTAGTTCGCTCCGCGGCAGTTCGCTGTTCTCGCTAACTGACAGGACAATGCCAATGCGTTCTTGCTGTTTGCCAAAGGGTACACGCACGCGACACCCGGCTTTGGCGCTCATACCTTCCGGTAAGAGGTAGTCAAAGGTGCGGGGTAGCGGGACGGGTAAGGCAACGTGAGCAACGGGCATTGAATCATCCTGACTTGAATTCTGGCGGGTTAGTATACACATTAGTGAGGAGCGGAATGCGGATCAGTTTGCATGAGCAGGCTAATTTCTGTATGATTCGCCGCCTTTGATGCAAATTGATTGCGTCAAATACTGACCATTACCCGAGAGTTTCGCGCGGCTGGAAGGCGGCAAGCGAGCGAATCTCTGGGAGCATAGTGAACTATGTGACCAGAGTGAGTGAACGCAGGCAACGCATCAGCAGTGTGAAAGGTGACGGGGAATAATTAACATCGCGTGGTGTCTGGCGTTAGGGCTGGAAGAGCGACGCGGCCTTAACTGAGGTTCTCCCCATGAAAAAAGATATTCATCCGAAATACGAAGAAATTACTGCAAACTGCTCTTGCGGTAACGTCATGAAAATCCGCTCTACCGTTGGTCACGATCTGAACCTCGACGTGTGCGGTAAATGCCACCCGTTCTATACTGGCAAACAGCGTGATGTTGCTACCGGTGGCCGTGTTGACCGCTTCAACAAGCGTTTCAGCGTACCGGGTACCAGCAAATAAGTTTTTTGCTGTCGG